>JAIOOZ010000332.1 GCA_021414185.1 Betaproteobacteria bacterium | reverse complement strand
ATGAGTTCGCCCACGTTTTTGGCGGGCACCGACGGATGCGCGATCAGCACATACGAAAAATGGTTGATCTGCGCAACACTGACAAAATCGCGCAGCGGATCAAACGGCAGTTGCGCGCTCAGGTGCGGCGTGCTGGTGATGGCGGAACTCGGCGTGCCGAGCAGCGTGTAGCCGTCGGGCGCGGCCTTGGACACGAATTCCGAAGCAATGATGCCGGTCGCGCCGGAACGGTTGTCGACTACAAACTGCTGGCCCAACGATTCGGTCAGGCGTTGCGCGAGCGGCCGTATCAGGACATCGACCGTGCTGCCCGCGGGAAACCCCATGATGATGCGCACGGGCTTGACCGGATAGTTCTGCGCATACGCAGCCGACAGGCACAGCACAGAGCCGCAGATAAACGCAGATGAACGCAGATACTGCAAAATTGCACATGCACTTGCCGGAATTCGATCGCCGGCAGTATTCGCAGGCTGCCGATATTCTTTGGAGAATTTCATATTGGTTGAAAATCCGCGCACCCCTCAAGGGGGTATTAAAAAGAATTTATCCGCTTTCATCTGCGGCTTGGGTAAGTTTTGAATGTATTGATAATCGCACACGCCGAATTGCGCGGCAATGCATTACGCGCTGCACCAGCGCTGTGCGATGCCCGCACTAAAATGAGCGGTCTTTCATTCCCCGCCTCTTTGTGGTGAGATAGCATGCACAAAATGTCCTGCATCCGCATACTCGGCGAAGAAGATGTCCGTGCCGCGATCGATACCGACCGCGCGCTTGAACTCGCGCGGCGGACGCTGCGCGAACAGGCCGCGGGCAACAGCGAGTTGTCCACGCCGTCTTCGATGTCGCTCGACGCGCGGCGCTTCGGCGCGGGACGCTTCAAATTCAAGGCGGCGACCGTCGGCCATCTCGGCGCATCCGGCATACGCCTGATATCGCGCCGCTCGCCGACCGATACCGAGGCGTTCAACTATACGGCGGTCTACGACCACGCAGGGCTCGCGCTGTCGGGCCTCGTGCCCGAGCTGTGGATCAGCCGCATACGCACCGCGGCGTTCGGTACGGCTACCCTCGAATCGCTGGTCAATCCCGGCCCGCTGGTCGTGGCGTTGTTCGGCACCGGCAAGATCGCGCACGAATTCGTGCCCATGCTTGCAAGTGCGCTGCCGATAGCCGAATTGCGCATCAACTCGCGCCGCGCGGAAAGCATGGCCGCATTCGTCGCCGCGCACGCGAGCAAGGTGAAATTTCCGGTCCGCGCAGAAACCGACCACGCCCGCATGATAGCCGGCGCGGACGTGGTGATTGCAGTGACGGCGGCCACCCAGCCGCTCGTGCCGGCAGGATTGCTCAAACCCGGCTCGGTGGTCTGCTCGATGGGCGAAAGCAACGAAGTCGACTATGGCGTGCTCGCAGAATCGCAGCGCTTCATCGTCGACGATCCGGAATTCGCGTCCGAAGTCGGCGACGGCGGCGCCTGGATCAGGCAGGGCCATCTGACGCGCGAAAGTTTTACGGCGCGTGTCGACGCGCTTGCCTGCGAAGTCGTCGCCGGCAAAAAACCCGGCCGCCTCGCCGCGACCGATCGCATCGTTGCGATCATCCAGGGCATGGCGATCGGCGATGTCGCTTTCGCCATTCATGCTCTGCATGAGGCCGCAAAACACGGCCGCGGCAAATTAGTTGAACTACCCTAGTGATTGTTTAACCGCCGACGAACGCCGATGAATGCGGATATGCATTAACTCAACATGAATAATCAACCAACCATGAGTAATTCGAATTATCTGCGTACCCCTCAAGGGGGTATTAAAAAGAATTTATCTGCGTGTATCTGCGGCTCCATCTTGCTTTTAGCAG
>JAIOOZ010000331.1 GCA_021414185.1 Betaproteobacteria bacterium | reverse complement strand
GTGACCGACCTCGAGCGCATCGGCGACGAGGCGGCCAAGATCGCGCGCATGGGCAAGCTGAGGTATGGACGCGCGCGCATGCCGAGTACGCCGATCGCCGCGGTCAAGCATGTCGGCGATATAGCGCTCGGCATGTTGCGCAAGGCGCTCGACGCGCTCGCCCGCCTCGATACCGCCGCCGCCGCCTCAATCGTGCGCGAGGATTTCGCGATCGACGAAGAGTTCCGCGCCATCGTGCGTCAGTTGATTACGTTCATGATGGAAGACCCGCGCACGATTTCGCAATCGCTCGAAATCCTGTGGATAGCCAAAGCCATCGAGCGCATCGGCGATCACTCCAAGAACATGGCGGAGCAGGTGATCTACATCGTCAAAGGCACCGACGTACGGCATACGACGGTGGAAGAACTCGAACGCGAGGCTCTCAGTTGATACGGCCGTCGGCATGAGCAGCGATATTCTGGTGGTTGAAGACGAACCGGCGATCCAGGAGCTGATTGCAGTCAATCTCGAGCATGCCGGGCACCGCGTGCAGCGCGCGCACAGTGCGGCGGAAGCCGACGCCCTGATTCGCGAAGTAAGGCCGGACCTTATTCTGCTCGACTGGATGCTGCCCGACGTGGCCGGCACCGTGCTCGCGCGCAAACTGCGCGCCGATGCGCGCAGCAAGGACATCCCGATCATCATGCTGACGGCGCGCGCGCAGGAGCAGGACAAGGTCGAAGGGCTCGATGCCGGCGCCGACGATTACATCACCAAACCTTTCTCGCCCAAAGAGCTGATGGCGCGCATCAAGGCGGTATTGCGCCGGCGCTCTCCGCAGCTCACCGACGACCTGATCAACGTCGATGGCCTGCAACTCGACCCCGCCGCGCACCGCGTCATGGGTGGCGGTCAGGAATTGCGCGTGGGGCCGACCGAATTCAAGCTGCTGCATTTCTTTATGACGCATCCCGAACGCGTCTACAGCCGCATGCAGTTGCTCGACCAGGTATGGGGCGACCACGTGTTCGTCGAAGAGCGCACCGTCGATGTGCATATCCGCCGGCTGCGCCAGGCACTGGAGTCCACCGGGCACGACCGCCTGATCGAGACCGTGCGCGGCGCCGGTTACCGCCTGCACGGTTGATCGCCTGCCGCTGACGGTTTTCGCCGTCCGCGTTGCCGGCGGCGCCGGCATGCGATAATCGCCGGGTCAAATCCTGCCCTTATCGCCTAGTGGACAGACTTCTCTTACGTACCGTCATGGTGGTGGCGCTGCTCGCGCTGGCAGCGTGGATCATGCATCACATGTTTGGCGCTACCACAGGCTGGATCGCATTTTCCGGCGGCGTGGTCATGCTCCTGTTGCACCACATGAAGCACGTCGATGCGCTTACACGCTGGCTCAAATTGCCGGTCGCGGGCAAGGTGCCGGTGGGCAGCGGCGTGTGGGACTACGTATTTTCCCTGCTCTACCGGTTTGAGCGGGTCAAAAATAAACAGCAGCAACAGCTCGCCAAGACGCTGGTGCGCTTCCGGCAGGCCGGGCGTGCGCACCCTGACGGCGTGGTAATACTCGATGCCGACAATCGCATCGAATGGTGCAACGACACCGCCGAGTCCCATTTTGATCTTAACGTCGAGACCGACGTCGGCCAGCCACTCATCAACCTCATGCGCCAGCCCGATTTCGTCGCCTACGTCGAGTCTGGAGATTATGCGCAGCCGCTGGAACTGCGCACGACCCGAGGCGGCGGCGCCATATTTTCGGTGCAGATCATTCCTTACGGCGATGCGCAAAAGCTGCTGCTGTCGCGCGACGTCACGCGGCTGGAGAAACTGGAAACGATGCGGCGCGACTTCGTGGCCAATGTATCGCACGAACTGCGCACGCCGCTTACCGTGTTATCCGGATTCCTCGAAACCATTAAGGAGTTGCAACTCGATCCCCAGCGCTCGCGCGATTACATGAATCTGATGGCCGAGCAGGGCAAGCGCATGGAACGTATCGTCGACGATCTATTGACGCTGTCGACGCTGGAGTCAGCGCCCAACCCGCCGCTTGACGAACGCGTGCGCATTGTTCCGCTATTGGAGCGCCTGCGCACCGAGGCCGAAGCACTGAGCGGCGGCAAACACCGCGTAGTGCTCGACGCCGAGCCGGGCTTCGATTTGCTGGGCGCGGAAAATGAAATTGCCAGCGCAATGGGCAATCTCGTTACCAACGCGGTGCGCTACACGCCGGACGGCGGCGAGGTGCGCATCACCTGGCGCGCCTCTGCCGATGAAGCGGAATTCGCGGTCAACGACTCCGGCATCGGCATCGCGCCCGAGCATATCCCGCGGCTCACCGAGCGCTTTTATCGCGTCGACCGCAGCCGTTCGCGCGCGACCGGCGGCACCGGCCTTGGCCTCGCGATCGTCAAGCACATACTGAACCGTCACCAGGCGACACTCGACATCAAAAGCGAGGCGGGCAAGGGCAGCCGCTTCGCCGCGCGCTTTCCGGCGCGCCGCATCGTCCCGGCGGCAACTTTGCCCGAGACGGTTGCGCGCGAAGCGTAGTACTGAAAACGCGATTACCTCAAATCGCGGCGGCGCCGGCATTCAACGGTTTCGCACTTACGGCAACCGCAGCAGCGGCTGTCCCATGCGGATGACCGCGCCCGGCTCCACGTTTGCGCACAAGGTGAAGCCGTCCGGTGCGAATACAATAATGGTCGATCCATGCTGGAACCAGCCCATCTCTTCGCCCTTGCGCAAATGCGCGTCGCACGGCATGACATTGGGTCCGCGATATTTGAGGTGCAGCAGAACGTTCAGAAAGTGCAGCCGGATGCTGGCGACCAGCACCGCCGCAACCGGCACCAGCGTCACCACGTAGTTCGTCGCTTCCAGACGGGTGCGAATCAGCGCTCGCTCATTTTTGCAGAACAGCTTTTCAACGCGTTTCAGCGCGACCGGATTGACGTTCCAAGTGTCGCCTGAAATATAGGTTACCTGCCCGACCCGGCAGTCGTGCGGAGCGTGAAAGCGGTGATACATGGTGGAAGTGAGCCGCAGCGTGACGTAGCACCCGTCGCGATAGAGCTTTACCAATTCCGGATCGCAAAGCAGTTCGGGCAGCGTATACGGATGGCCTTTGGCCTGGATCAGTTGCGTTCCTTCCACCCGTCCGCATGCGCCGATGATCGCATCGCAGGGGCTCGTCAGTAGAGCGGGATCCGCGTCGATCGGACGCGCGCCATCCTTGAGCTCGCGAATGAAACAGTCGTGCAGGCTGGCAAAGCGCGATTTTCTGGCTTCACCAAGGTCAAGGTCGGAGATCAGGCGCCAAAAGCCAATCGACAGGTCGCGTACCAGCGGCAGTTCTATCTGGCTGAACCAACCCATGAACCGCGTCAGCATCGCGCGCGGGATGCGGTTGGTGAGCAGGAAGTTGATGTCCTCCTGCTGGAACAGTCTTGCAAGTTGCGAGCGGACGGTCATCAGTTTGTAAACTGTATCAGGTAAATGATGGGCAGAGGATGCCTATGGACGAAGCCTTGATCATGTACGCATTGGGTGCGGTAGCGGCGGCCGTGGCGTTGCCGAAGCTCAAGACGCGTCTCGAGTTGTCGAAAGCCAAATACCCGTCGCTGTCGGGACATGCGCGCATGGCGCGCCGGCTCGCGGCGCTGGCGCCCTATTACGAGTACGACGAGTCGCGGTTTTTCAACTGCGATGGCGCGCCGGTCGAAATCGCGGCGCGGCGCCGGGCCGCGTTTATGCGGCTCGCGGAGTTGTACCGCGAGCGCTACGCTAAAACCGCGGCGCTGACCGCGCAGGCGGCAGAGTGCATAGCCGATCTGCAGTTCACGGCAGCCTACCGCGTGCCGTTCCAGTTCAGCCGCCATGTGCGCGAGCATCTGAAAGGCGGTTCGTTTCTGCAGTCGTCTTACGGCCTGATGGTCACCGATCTCGACGGTAACCGGTTCTTTGATCTGACAGGATCGTACGGCGTCAACGTGTTCGGTCATGATTTTTACAAGTCCTGCATTGACGAAGGTGCGGCGCGTGCCCGCGCGCTCGGGCCGGTGCTCGGCAGCTACCACCCGGCGGTCGAATACAATGCGCGGCGGCTGCGCGAAATCTCCGGCCTCGACGAAGTGTCTTTTCACATGTCGGGAACCGAGGCTGTGATGCAGGCGGTGCGCCTGGCGCGCTATCACACGCGCCGCTCTCACCTGGTGCGTTTTTGCGGCGCGTATCACGGCTGGTGGGGAGACGTGCAGCCGGGCGTCGGCAATCCGGTGACCGAGCGCGAAACCTATACGTTGAAAGATATGCACGCAGATTCGCTGCGCGTGCTGCGCCGGCGGCGCGACATTGCGTGCGTGCTCGTCAATCCGCTGCAGGCGCTGCATCCGAACGCAAACGCGCCGGGCGACTCGTCGCTGGTCGACAGCGCGCGGCGCGCGCACTTCGACCGCGAGGGCTACACAGCGTGGCTGAAGGAATTGCGCGCGGTGTGCAGCGAGCGCGGGATCGTGCTGATATTCGACGAAGTGTTCGTCGGCTTTCGCATAGCACCCGGCGGCGCCCAGGAGTATTTCGGCGTGCGTGCCGACCTGGTGACCTATGGCAAAACGCTCGGCGGTGGACTGCCGGTCGGCGTGGTGTGCGGGCGCGCCGACCTGATGAAGCGCTTCCGTGACGATCGCCCCGCCGATATATGCTTCGCGCGCGGCACGTTCAATTCGCACCCCTATGTGATGGGCGCCATGCAGGTCTTCCTCGAACGCCTCGAAACGCCCGCGGTGCGCGCGCTCTACTCGAACCTCGACGAGCACTGGAACGGCCGCGCGCGGCGGCTCAATTTGCGCCTGATCCTCGCGGGGTTGCCGGTGCAGGTCGCCAACCTGTCGTCGATCTGGACCGTGTTCTACACGCGGCCGTCGCGCTATAACTGGATGCTGCAATACTATTTGCGCGCGGAAGGCCTGGCGTTGAGCTGGGTGGGCACTGGCCGGCTGATTTTCAGTTTGAATTACGGCGACGCCGATTTCGAGGCCGTATGCGACCGCTTCGTCGCGGCGGCACAAGCCATGCAGCAGGACGGCTGGTGGTGGGCGAATGAAGCGCTTACCGACAAGACGATCAAGCGCGGCATTTTGCGCGAACTGATTCTGCAGAGGTTGCGGGTTCGCTAAAAAAACGCCCCGCGCGTGCGCGGGGCCAAATTGCCGCACGTTGATCAGGATCAGGCGTGTTGCTTATGCAGCGCCGGATCGATCAACTCGCCGCGCAACAGGTGGAGAGGCGCTTTGTAATAAAGTTTCAGGTCGTGGAACGGGTCCGTCAGGATCTTGGTCAGCCAGACGAGACCGGTTTGCGCGTCCTTCAGATAGAACAGGTGGAAGGTGCGGAACAACAATCCACCGACGCCGATGGTCAGCCACACGATCCCCATTTTCTGCACGAAGCTCACGCCGTCGTTGGCGACGAAGACGCCGAACAGCGTCGGATCGAAATACAGCACGACCGGCGCCAGCGCCCACACGCTCAATAGCACGATTTTGCGCTTGAGGTTGTAGCCGACCTTGATGGATTCCTTGTATTCATGGGTGGCCTGGTTGACTTCGTCGTAGTCCTTGGGCTCGAAGAAGAAGTGGCCGACCTGGCGGCTGACCATCGCGGCAAGCCAGCCGATCAGTGCGGCCGCGACCGGGTCGGTAAAGACGAGCACATAAGCGGTCAGAAAGCTCAATGCGCTGACGAGATGCAGCGTCTGGTTGATGCGGCTGTGGTGGTAGTAGCGATGGTCGTCCCAGCGCTGAGTCTTCAGCGCCGCCAGAAATTTTTTCATCACATCTCCTTTGCCGGCATTCGAAGAAAGAACTGCTGGCTGCATGTTGCCCTTTTAATGCTGCGATTTGTTTACGTGCGCTTTACATTACCGTGACAGGCGACGCCGCGGCTGCACTGTCACAAAACTGTGTGCCGAACTGTAATGATAGTTTCTCGATTGCCTGTCATGCTGGGCGTATGGAAAGCGACGGCATCATTCTGGAGCGGCTACCGGTGATGAAAAAAGCCCTGCGCGTTGCATTTGTTTCGGAGACCTATCCGCCCGAAGTCAACGGTGTCGCGAATACCGTGGCGCGCTTCGTCGAGGGCTTGCGCCTGCGCAATCATGAAATCCAGCTGGTGCGTCCGCGCCAGAGCCGTGCCGATCAGGCCGGCGGCGAGGCGGGCTTTCACGAAGTGCTGATGCGCGGCTTGCCGATTCCGCGCTACCCGAGCCTGAAGATGGGGCTGCCGGCCCGGCAGGCGCTGCTCCGCATGTGGTCACACCATCGCCCGGACATTGTTCATATCGTGACCGAGGGGCCGCTCGGGTGGTCCGCGCTGCAGGCGGCGATCAAGTTGAAGCTGCCGGTGAGCTCCGATTTCCGCACCAATTTTCATGCCTACAGCCAGCATTACGGCGTCGGCTGGCTGCAAAAACCGATCGCGGCCTACTTGCGCAAGTTTCACAACCGCACACTGATGACGATGGTGCCTACCAACGCGATGCGCGGCGAACTGGCGATGATGGGTTTTCGTAATCTGCGCGTAGTCTCGCGCGGTGTAGACACACAGTTGTTCAGCCCGGCGCAGCGCAGCGCATCCCTGCGTGCGAGCTGGGGTGTTGCGCCGGACGACCCAGTCATCTTGCACGTCGGGCGCCTGGCGCCGGAAAAGAATATTGAACCGGTGGCTGCCGCTTTCGAGCGGATTCGCAGCGTTGAGCCGCGGGCGAAACTGGTTTTCGTTGGCGACGGTCCGGCGCGCGACGGTCTGCGCGCGCGCTGTCGGGACGCTCATTTTGCGGGGATGCGGACGGGTGAAGATCTCGCCGCGCACTATGCATCGGGCGACGTGTTTCTGTTTCCCAGCCTGACCGAAACCTTCGGCAACGTGACTGTGGAAGCGATGGCAAGCGGTCTCGCCGTCGTTGCGTATGATTACGCGGCGGCGGCGGAACACATCATTCACGGGCGCAGTGGACTGCTCGCGTGCTACGACAACACTACGGATTTCGTGCGCCAGGCCGTGGCTCTCGCGGCAGACCTCCAGCATGTACGCGAGTTCGGCGCGCGTGCACGCCATACCGCAGAAAAGCTCGCCTGGAGCCGTGTCGTCGGGGAATTCGAAACGCTGTTGCTCGCGGTGGCGAATGCGCGGTCGCAGCCGCCGTGCGCCGCGTTAATCGATATTGTCGCCGGCGACAGCGTAAGCTCCTGACTCGCGGGCCGGCGCGGCAGCGCGCGTCGCCAAAACTTCCGCGTAAAAATCCGCCAGGTGTTTTGCCTGCACTGCGGCGTCCCATTCCGCGGCGTAGCGCACGCCCTCGGCCGCCAGTTGGCGCCGTAATGCCGGTGAGGCCAGCAGCTTGCAGACGGCATCAGCGAACACATCCTCTTCAAGTGTAGCGATCAACGCGCCTTTGCCCGCTTCGAGGATATCGATGGTGCCCATTTCCGCGATCGCAACGACTGGTACGCCGAGCGCCATCGCTTCGAGCAACACCAGTCCCTGCGTTTCGGTGCGCGAGGCGAAAACGAACATGTCGCCGGCGCGAAAGCAGTCGAGCAGCGCGCTGGCGCGGTCAAGATAGCCGACGAACATCACGTTAGAGTCAAGCGACAGCCTGTGCACGAGCTTTTTCAGGTGCGGCAGCGCCGGCCCTTCGCCGGCAATCAGCAGCAGCACGTCGGGATAGCGCGCACGCACGGAT
>JAIOOZ010000330.1 GCA_021414185.1 Betaproteobacteria bacterium | reverse complement strand
CTTGCGCTGCACTTCTTCGACCGACAAGGTCTTGCCGAATTCTTTTTCGATCTGCACTTCGATCGGCATGCCGTGGCAATCCCAGCCCGGCACGTAAGGCGCATCGAAGCCCGACAGCGACTTCGATTTGACGATGATGTCCTTCAGTATCTTGTTGACCGCATGCCCGATGTGGATGTCGCCGTTGGCGTACGGCGGGCCGTCATGCAGGATGAATTTCGGCCGCCCGCGGCTCGCCGCGCGGATACGCTCGTAGAGCTTGCGCTCCCGCCAAGCCTTCAACATCAGCGGTTCGCGTTTCGCCAGATCACCGCGCATCGGAAACGGCGAATCGGGCAGGTTCAGTGTTTTCTTGTAATCAGCCATATAAATAATCAGGTAACCGCCAAGACGCCAAGTGCGCCAAGAAATGCACAAAAAAATGGAAGCCTAGAAATGCGGGGACCGGAGCAACCCAATGGATCACCGCTCCGCGCTTCCCGCTGCCAAAACATAATTTGCCGCCATTTAACCTTTATCGCTCGCTTGTTTTCGCTTGGCGGTCTTGGCGACTTGGCGGTTAAAAAATGCTTTTGTATTTTCAATGTCGACCCGTATCTGTCGCTTGAGTGTCTCGATGTCGGCATATTTTTCCTCGTCGCGCAGCTTGTGCAGGAAATCCACCTGCAGGTGCGCGCCGTAGATATCGCGATCGAAATCCAGCAAGTGGACTTCCAGGCACGGCCGCGGAATGCTGGTGACGGTCGGGCGCACGCCCAGGCTCGCGGCGCCCCGCAGCGGCTGCGTACCCAATCCATGCACTTCGACTGCGTATATCCCGGACAAGGCGGGACGGTTGTGCTTCATCAACACGTTGGCCGTCGGAAAACCCAGCTTGCGGCCGAGGCGGTCGCCGCTGACGACCCGGCCGCTGATGCTGTACGGGCGTCCCAGCAGCCGCTGCGCGAGGCGCATGTCGCCTGCCACCAGCGCCTCGCGCACAGCGGTGCTCGAGACACGCAAGCCATCCGCCATCACGCTCGCCATCGCTTGCACTTCGAATCCGCAGCGGCCTGCGGTCTGCTTCAACATTGCAAGATCGCCGCCGCGCCTGGCGCCGAAGCGGAAATCATCCCCCACCAGTATCCAGCGTGCTGCGAGGCCGCGGTGCAGGATGCGGTCTATGAAATCCTCGGGCGTGGTTTTCGCGAATTCGAAATTGAACCGGCAAACGTGCACGCGCTCGACGCCGAAACGCGCCAGCAATTCGAGTTTCTCGCGCAGCGATGTAAGGCGGGTCGGCGCTTTGTCCGGCGCGAAAAATTCGCGCGGGTGCGGCTCGAACGTCATCACGCACGGCGGCACGCCAAGCTCACGCGCAGCATCATTCAGACGCGCGAGCATCGCCTGATGGCCGATATGCACCCCATCGAAATTACCGATGGTCAGCGCAACCGGGCTTGCAGCGGCAACTGGCAGGGAGCGGAAAACACGCATTAGAGGTCAGAACCCAAGCTAAAAGCTTGAATTCTAGCGTGTTTTGTAAGGTATGGTCTAGGCGGAGAGGGCTGCGGCCACGGCTTCCTGCACTACAGCCTGGTCCACAAGTGGATGTTCCGCGCTTTTCGCCTGCGCAAAAACGCGTCCTATCATGAGCAAGGCGGGGCCGCCATGAGTCAGGCATTCCGTGGTGTCCTGCAATTCACCCAGCGTCGTCGCGGTCTGCCGCATGCCGGGCAGAGATGCGTTTTCGACGATCACCACCGGCACATCGGCAGTCAAACCGCTGTCAATCAACTTGGCTGCGATCGCCGACGACTGCCCTGCCGCCATGTACATGACCGCGGTGTCGGCGTTGCAAATGCTTTTGATCCAGTCGCTCGCCTCTTCGCCGGCGCCGACGCGCGGCGTAACAAAGGTTACGTTGCGGCTCATGCCACGCCTGGTCAGCGAGATCTGCAGTTCGGCGCTCGCCGCAAGCGCCGCCGTAACGCCCGGCACGACCTCGCAGCGGATGCCGGCTGCCCGTAGCGCATCGATCTCTTCCTGCGCACGGCCGAACAACATCGGGTCTCCGCCTTTCAGCCGCACAACGACCGCATGTTTGCGCGCCGCATCGATCAGGCGTTTGTTGATGAAACGCTGCAGGGTCGAGTGCTTGCCGCAGCGCTTGCCGACGGCAATCTTTTCCGCGCGCTCAGCCAGCGCCAGAGTGTCAGGATGCACCAGCGCGTCGTAAAACACGATGTCGGCCTGCGCGAGCAGGCGCGCGGCACGCAGCGTAATCAAATCCGGCGCGCCGGGACCGGCGCCGACCAGATGTACTACACCCGGTGCTTTGTTCACGCCCGCTCCATGCCGGACGAAATTGCACCACGGCGCCGGAACAACGGCTGCGGGCGCTCCACCGACGATTGATAGGCTTCGCTGAAATCCCCAAACGCTGCCAGCGCCGCCTGCGCGTCCTGCCCCGCGCGCAGTTCAAACGCGTCGAATCCGCAGCGCGTGAGATAAAACAACTGGTCGCGCAGCACATCGCCGATTGCGCGCAACTCGCCGCGCCAGCCATAACGCTCGCGCAGCAGGCGCGCAATCGAATAGCCGCGGCCGCCCACGAACTGCGGGAAATGGACCGCGATCAACTCAAAATGCCGCAGGTCATCGGCAATCAGTGCCGGATCTTCATTGCTGTCCAGCCACACGCCGAGCTTTCCCGTGCGCTTCAGCAGCGTATCGCGTTGCGCGCGCCAAACGCCGAGCGGGACGATAACATCGCCCTCCGCCAGGACTGCCAGGCTGCCGTCAGCGGCAGACTTAAGCAGCTGCCAGCTGTAGGCGACGACCTGACGTTGCCTGATGATGATTGCCATAAACATATTCCTTGAAAGGTTCGACGCCGATGCGCCGCACGACATCGACGAAAAGTTCTGCTTCGCTTTCGCGCCGATCGAGATAAAGCTCGATCAGCCATTCGATCACATCCGGCACTTCGGCCTGCGAAACCGATGGTCCGATGACCTTGCCGAGCGCGGCGTCGTTGCCCTGCGCGCCGCCAATCGAAATCTGGTAATACTCCGCGCCCTGCTTGTCGACGCCGAGGATGCCGATGTGGCCGATATGATGATGGCCGCACGAGTTCATGCAGCCGGAAATGTTGAGGTCCAGTTCGCCGATGTCGTGCAGATAGTCGAGATCGTCGAATCGCCGCTGGATCGCCTCGGCGACCGGTATCGACTTGGCGTTGGCGAGCGAGCAAAAATCTCCACCCGGACAGGCGATGATGTTGGTGAGCAGACCGATATTGGGCGTGGCGAGACCCAGCGCCCTGGCCTCCTTCCACAAGTCGTATAAGTCAGCCTCGCGCACGTCGGCAAGAACCAGGTTCTGCTCGTGCGATACACGCAGTTCACCGAAACTGTAACGATCGGCCAGATCGGCGACCGCATCCATCTGATCGGCGGTCGCATCGCCCGGCGCCACGCCGGTTTTCTTTAGCGACAGCGTCACCGCGGCATAGCCCGCGACTTTATGCGGCTGCACGTTGCGCTTCACCCAGTTGCTGAATGCCTTGTCGCGGGCAATCGCCAGCACATAACCCGACGACAGCGCGTCGTATGTGCGATAAACCGGACGCGTAAAGCGCTGCTCGATGCGCTGCACTTCGTCAGTGGTCAGCGTGGACGGGCCGCCCTGCAGGTGCTGCCATTCTTCTTCCACCTGCGCGCGGAAAACTTCGGGCGTGAGTTCCTTAACCAGTATCTTGATGCGCGCCCGGTATTTGTTGTCACGCCGCCCGTAGCGGTTGTAGACGCGCAGTATGGCTTCCACATACGTCAGCAGATGCTGCCAAGGCAGAAATTCGCGCATCTCTGCGCCGATCAGCGGCGTGCGGCCGAGACCGCCGCCGGCAAGCACGCGAAAGCCGACGTTGCCCGCCACATCGCGCCGCGCCTGCAAACCGATGTCGTGCACCTGGGTGGCCGCGCGGTCGGCCTCGCTGCCGCTCACGGCGATCTTGAACTTGCGCGGCAGGTAGGCGAACTCCGGATGAAACGTCGACCATTGGCGGATGATTTCGCACCACACCAGCGGATCGACGATCTCGTCGGGCGCGGTTCCGGCGAAGTGGTCGGTGGTCGAATTGCGGATGCAATTACCGCTGGTCTGGATCGCGTGCATCTGAACGGTCGCGAGTTTGGCCAGGATATCGGGCACGTCTTCGAGCTTGGGCCAGTTGAACTGGATGTTCTGGCGGGTGCTGAAATGGCCATAGCCACGGTCCCATTTGCGGGCTATGTACGCAAGCGCCCGCAGTTGGCGCGACGCCAGAAGCCCGTAAGGAATAGCGACCCGCAGCATAGGCGCAAATCTTTGAATATAAAGACCGTTTTGTAGCCTTAGCGGGCGAAAATCGTCTTCCGAGAGCTCGCCGGCGAGAAAACGGCGGGTCTGATCCCGAAACTGGGCCACCCTTTCGTCCACCAGCCGTTGGTCAATTTCGTCGTATAAGTACATGAAGTCTTTACCGGTTTTCTTAAGCGAACCGCATGCTATCAAGACTTCGTTATATCAAGAACGAATATTATGTTACGATGATATAACCATTAATAATTAAACGAATATAATCATGAAGTTGCAGCAATTACGCTATTTAACCGAAGTCGAACGCCAGGGGCTGAACCTGTCGGTTGCCGCGGAGAAGCTGCATACCTCCCAGCCCGGCATCAGCAAGCAGATCAAACTGCTGGAAGACGAACTGGGCGTCGAAATCTTCGTGCGCAACGGCAAGCGCGTAACCGCGGTCACGCCGCCGGGCAAGGCGATCATTGCGATAGCCCAACGCATCCTGCACGAAGCCGACAACCTGAAGCAGGCCGCGCAGGACTTCGCCGATGAAGACAGTGGCAAGCTGACCATAGCCACCACGCACACGCAGGCACGCTACGCGCTGCCCAGCGTCGTGCAGCGTTTTACCCAGCGCTATCCGAAAGTGAAGCTCGGCCTGGTCCAGGGCAACCCGATGCAGATCTGCCAGTACACGCTGGCAGGACAGGCGGATTTTTGCATCGCCACCGAAGCGATCGGAACTTTCGAAGAACTCGTGATGCTGCCGTGCTATGCGTGGAATCGCTGCGTGATCACGCCGCCCGACCACCCGCTGCTGAAGCAAAAATCGCTGACGCTCGAAGCCATCGAGAAATACCCCATCATCACTTACGACTTTGCGTTTACCGGGCGTTCGCAGATCAACCACGCGTTCGAAACGCGCGGACTCAAACCCAACGTGGTGCTGACGGCGATCGATTCAGACGTGATCAAGACCTACGTCGCGCTGGGCCTCGGCATCGGCATCCTCGCTCACATGGCGTACGACCCGGTGCGCGACACCAATCTGCGCGCGCTGGACGCCAGCCATCTGTTCGAATCGAGCACGACGCGCATCGGTGTGCCGCGCAACGCCTACCTGCGCGGCTACGTCTACGACTTCATCGAAATGTTCGCGCCACATTTGTCGCGCAAGGTCGTCGACGGCGCGGTACACAACAAGGCGCACATCGACTACGACATGTGAGGCCGCGCCGCATCGATGATTGCTGACACGACTAGCGCAGCAGTCCCGCCAGCGTATTGATCAGCTTTTCGTCGTCCCAGTTCATCTCACCGGTATGGGCATAGCGGATGCGGCCGTCCATGCCGATTACAAAACTCGCCGGCAGCCCCCTCACCCGCCATACTCTCATGGCGGCGCTGCTGTGATCGCGCAGAATGGTGAATTCGAGCGGCAGCTTCTGCAAAAACTCCGCGATGCGCACCTCCGATTCGCCCACGTTCACCGCAAGCACGACGAAAGGTTTGCCGGCGAACCGGCTCTTGAGACGTTGCATTGACGGCATTTCGTCGCGGCACGGTTCGCACCAGGTGGCCCAGAAATTGACCAGCACTACCTTGCCGCGGTAATCAGTCAGGCGGTGCCGCTGTCCGCCCAGGTCGGCAAGTTCGAGCACCGGCGTGGTGCCGCCGTTCCATGGCTTCAGTTCCTGCGCCGAAACCGCACCGCTTGCCGCCAGCAGCACGGCGAGCAACGACCCGGTGCGCCATGCACCAACCGAAATGAGCCGACAGCGGCTTGCGCACAATCGAAAATGCATTTTGGAAAAAGCGCGCGGGTAGCCGCACGAAACCGGCTGCCCTGAACGCAGAGCGCGCGTCAGAGGGAGGTCAATTCCTGCACCGTCATCTCATAGCGGAAGTTGTCCGGGTCTAGACTGTCGAACCGGCCCGCCGCGGTTTCCGCCTGCGGGTACATCAGGAAACCGATCTTGCCGTGCGCCGACTTCGGCAATGCAACGTCGTGCGCGGTGTTGAACGCGAGCCAGTTCATTTCCCAGGCACCGAACAGCTTGACGCGGGCGGCCTTGACCTGCGCATCGTCGAGCGGCAGCAACACGCCGCCGCCTTTTTCCTC
>JAIOOZ010000426.1 GCA_021414185.1 Betaproteobacteria bacterium | reverse complement strand
CCGACCTGGCGGTGGCGCTCCATCAGTTTCTCGCGCAGGCCGGGTTCGACGAATTGCATGGTGTGCGCCTGGAACGCCAGCCACTCTTCGTATCCCTTCCCGTTCGGGTCTTTCTCGGCACGCAGCCGCATCTCGTACGTGCCCGGCGGACGCGTCTTCGGCCGCGCGGCGACAGTCATGATGACCATGCCCTTCACTTCGTCCGGATAGTCGAGGCCGTATTGCAGCGCGATCGACGCGCCCAGCGTGTAGCCGACGAACACGAAATCTTTTTTCATGCCCTGCGCCCACAGCCAGCCGCGCACCCATTCCATGTAACTTTTCACGTCCGGACACGGCGCGCCCTCGAGGTGCCCCGGCAAAGTGGGTGCCACGCTGCCTTTGAAATGCTTCAACTGATAGTAATAAGCGTCGGCGCAAGCACCGGCGCCCGGGCCGTGGAGAAATACGAGTTGCGGCATGCGAAATATCCTTCTGCCCTGCGGGCTTCAGCGTAAACCGGGAACCGAATATTACAATTTTCGGCGCACCAACGCTGCGGCCGACGCCGCTTGCGCCTGAATTAACCGGGTTTTCTCCCCGTATTCGCGCCTTGGACGCGGGTCGCGCGCGGTTATCCTCTCGGCATTAAATCAGGAGACCATGATGATGCACGACCCGAACATGCATTTTCACGGCATTGCCCTGCGGTCCGTCGACCGCAGCCGCGCAAGGCTGATCGAACCGCCGTGCTGGTCATTCAGCTGACAAACGCCGCCCGCGACTCCATCGCCGGCCATTTGCTCGCGCTGAATGCGGAAGACCGCCGGCTCCGGTTCGGCTACGGGATGGCGGATGAAACCATCGCGAACTACGTTCAACGCATCGACTTCAACCGCGACGCGCTTTTCGGCGTCTACAACGCAAAGCTGCACCTGGTCGGCGTCTGCCACGTCGCGCAAACCGCCGGTGTGGCCGAATTCGGCGTCAGCGTGTATCCCGGCGAGCGCAACCGCGGCATCGGCTCGCTTGGCATGCGCGTCGTCACCGGGCGCGGCGAAGCCGACGGCCAGCTCGCGCTGCCGGCCGGCGATCTCGACTCGCTGGTCGATGAAGGCACGCAGCAGAGCATCGCGATTTACGATTATTCGATCAAGGCCAATATCGGTTCGCTGCAGCGCTTTGTGCGCGGGGCGTTGCCGGTTTTACGGCTTGAGTAGCGGAGAGACGCCGGGCGAGAGACGAGAGGCGTAACTGCTGTAAAACCTCCGTCTATCGTCTATCCTGCTACTTCGCCTCGCCAGACTCTAATTCGCTTTTATTCCCGCGCGCTGGATGATGTCGCGGTACTTTTTGATTTCGGCAACCATGATTTCGCGCAGGCGCTCGGGCGTGGTTGGCACGAAAGTGAGTCCCTGCGCGCCATAGCGCTCGACGATGTCGGGCTGCTGCAGGATCTTGACGGCTTCGGCGCGCAGGCGGCGCGCGGCGTCCGCGGGCGTGCCGACGGGCGCGACCAGCCCCCACGCTTCGATGATGTCGAAGTCGGGAAAGCCGGACTCGATCATGGTCGGGACATTCGGCAGCACCGCGGAGCGTTTGCGGTCCGAAATGCCGATGGCGCGCAGCTTGCCGCTGGTGATGAACGGCAGCACCGACGACACCGGGTTGAACATCATGTCGATCTGCCCGCCCATCACATCGACCATCGCAGCACCACCGCCCTTGTAGGGCACGTGCACCATGTCGGCCTTGGATTCCAGCCGCATCAATTCGCCAGCGATGTGATTGGAGACGCCGGTGCCGGACGAGCCGAAAGTGAGCTGGCGTTTCGCCAATCGCGCGCGCGCGATCAGGTCCTGCACCGAGGTCGCGGGGTTCGACGGATGAACGACCAGCACCGGTGCGACCTGCGCGACAAACGTCAGCGGCAGGAAATCCTTGATCGAATCGTACGGCAGCTTGGCGATCAGCGTCGCGTTGGCCGCGTGCGCGCTCATCGAGGGAATGCCGAAGGTATAGCCGTCGGGCTGCGAATGCGCCAGCGCATCCATCGAGATCACGCCGCCCGCGCCGCCGCGATTGTCGACGACCACCGTCTGCCCTAGCGCATTGCCCATCGGCGTCGCCAGCAGCCGTGCCAGCAAATCCGCCGTGCCGCCGGGCGGGAATGGCACGATCAATCGCAACGGCCGTTGCGGCGTCCACTCGGCTGCGTTGGCAATGGTGGGCGCCGCAATACAGGCAACGATAAGCGTGCAGTACCAACAGCGGACCGGGCTGAGCATGGGGCTCTCCAATAGGAACTTGCCTGAATCATATGCGCTGCAAAGCGCGGTGGCCAGCGGTGAAGCCGCAGGGCCGTGAGGGCGTGAGGTGGTTAAAAAGCCGTGAGAGCGTGAGGGCGCGAGGGCGTGAAGTGGTAAAAGCTAAAAATGCTTTCTCACGCTCTCACGCCCTCGCGCCCTCCCGCCCTCACCCTCTCACCCCCTCACGCTCTCCCGCCCTCACGCTCTCACGCCCCCTCCCGTTGCACGCTCAGTGCGCGACGACTATAGTTCGCTGTCACACGCCGCTGCCAGTCGCTCACCAGGGAGACGCCATGCACCTCGTCGCACGTTGTCTGATTGCAGTTCCGTTCGCGTTCGCCTCGCTCGCCTGCGCCCAGGCGTGGCCGGCGAAACCGGTCAAGCTGATCGTCAACTTCGCCGCGGGCGGCTCGACAGACGTGATCGCCCGCTCCATGTCGTCGCCCTTGAGCGAGACGCTCGGCCAGCAGGTCGTGGTCGAAAACCGCGTCGGCGCCGGCGGCAATATCGGCCTCGAGGCCGTCGCCAAGTCGGCGCCGGACGGCTACACCCTGCTCCATACATCCGACGGCGCTGTCCTCATCAACCCGCATTTGTACAAGATGGCCGTTGACGTGGCCAAGGACTTGCTGCCGGTCGCCCCCACGGGACGCGCGGCGATATTTTTCGTGGTGCGGCCGGGATTGCCGGTGAGAAACCTCCCCGAGTTCGTCGCCTATGCGCGCGCCAATCCCGGCAAGCTCAATTACGGCTCGGCAGGCGTCGGCACCTTGCAGCACATCGCCGCCGAAATGATGATGCGCGCGAGCCCCATGCAGGTCGTGCACGTGCCGTACAAAGGCTCGCAGCAGGTGCTGGTCGATCTCATCGGCGGCCAGGTCGATTTT
>JAIOOZ010000425.1 GCA_021414185.1 Betaproteobacteria bacterium | reverse complement strand
ACGCGGCTGATCAACCAGGTGCTCGACCTCGCCAAAATAGAATCCGGCAACGCCGAGTGGCATACCGGAGAAATCGACGTGCGCGAAGTCATAGAAGACGCGGTATCGTCGACCAGCCAGATGTTTTCGGACAAGAACATCGCGCTCGAACTCGCGTTGCCGGCTGACCTGCCGACCGTCAACGCCGATCGCGACCGCCTGATGCAGGTCATGTTGAACCTGCTTTCCAACGCGGCCAAGTTCTGCCGCGACGACGGCGGCCGCGTCAAGGTTTCCAGCACCTTGCTGGCCGAAGGCCTGCGCGTGCAGGTGACGGACAACGGCATAGGCATCAGCACGGACGATCAGCATGTCATCTTCGAGAAATTCCGCCAGGTCGGCGATACGCTGACGCAGAAGCCGCAGGGCACCGGACTTGGGCTGCCGA
Organism: Betaproteobacteria bacterium; assembly: GCA_021414185.1. Taxonomy (GTDB): domain Bacteria; phylum Pseudomonadota; class Gammaproteobacteria; order Burkholderiales; family SG8-41; genus PALSA-1004. Next base: position 9,977 of record JAIOOZ010000425.1, on the reverse strand, counting down.
TTTGCCACAGATCATCCACCACTTCGGCGGCCGGCTGTGGGTGGACAGCGTGCCCGGCCAGGGCGCGACATTTTCGTTTGTATTGCCGATGCTGCGCGCCGGCGCGGCGCAAACGGCCGTTACTGCGCCTCCCCGCAGATTCGGTACCTGAGTTACACATTGGCATCCCCGGCCGAGAAAATCCTGGTCGTCGATGACGAACCGAATATCGCGTTATCTCTGGAGTTTTTGCTGAAGAGCAAAGGCTACGAAGTGGCGATAGCGCAAACCGGCAGCGAAGCGCTCCAGCAGGCCGCGACGTTCCGCCCCCGGCTCGTGGTGCTCGACGTGATGCTGCCGGTGATCGACGGTTTTGAAGTCTGCCGGCAATTGCGCGCCGATCCGGCGCAGCACGGCGTCAAGATACTGCTGCTGACGGCGCGCGGCCGCGCCAGTGAAATTCAGCGCGGAATCGACGAAGGCGCGAATGCGTACATCACCAAGCCGTTCGCGACGCGGGATCTGGTCGCCAAGGTACAGCAGTTGCTGGCGGACGACAGCGCCTGATCAGCGCGCCAGATAATCGAGCAGATAGCCGCGCCCGTACTGGGTACGCACGGTAATGCCGGCGCCTTCCAGTTTCTTGCGCAGGCGATGCACATAGACCTCGATGGCGTTGTGGCTGACCTCGTGGTCGTAGCTGTAGAGCTGCTCCACCAATTGCTCCTTGCTGACGACCCGTCCGAAGCGCGTGAGCAACACCTCCAGCACGCTGGTTTCCTGCGCTGATAACGCCAGCGACTTGCCGCTGACACTGGCGGCGCGCTGCACCGTATCGAAACTCAGTTCGCCATAACTAATGACCGGCGCGGCGCTCCCTTGTCCGCGCCGCAACAGCGCGCGCACCCGCGCCTGCAACTCGTTCAGGCTGAACGGCTTCGCCAGGTAGTCGTCGGCACCGAGGTCTAGCCCGGTCACCTTCTCCTCGGGCTGCTCGCGCCCGGACAGGATGAGCACCGGCAGGGCCGCATTGCGCTGGCGCAGGCGCCGCAGCACCTCGAAGCCGTCGAGTTTCGGCAGTCCCAGATCGAGTATCAGCAGCCCGAATACATTGTCCTTGAGCGCCTCGTCCGCCGCCGCGCCGTTGCTGACCCAATCCACCGCATAACCGGACTGCTTGAGCGAAAACTGCAGCGCTTCCGCCAAGGAGGCATCGTCTTCGGTTATCAGTATGCGCATCGCCGGGCTTTCGCTGAATTGACGAAAGTATACCCGGCATCTGCGGAAATGCGTGGATCGCAGAGGCAATGCGAGCCGCGCACAATCCCACTCTCGTCCTGATTTCTGTGCTTGTTTAGACTTGCCTCACCGTACTGCTAAAATGCGCCCCTCCGGAGAGATGGATGAGTGGTTTAAGTCGCACGCCTGGAAAGCGTGTGTACGTCGCAAGACGTACCGTGGGTTCGAATCCCACTCTCTCCGCCAGTATCTGAAATGCCCCTGCAATGGGGCATTTCAGATACTCGGAGAGAGTGTGTGGACGAACCCACTGGTTCGACAACTGCACATCCTGTGAATGTTCAGTTGGACGTCGGCGTCGCTTATGCGCCGACGGTCCTGAGCCTGCCGGCGAAGGATGCGCGGATCGCAGAGGCAATGCGAGCCGCGCACAATCCCACTCTCTCCGCCAATCAAAAGCCCCCGCGTGGGGCTTTTTGTTTGGCGGATACGGGTTGGGTGAGAAACCACGTTTGGGTTCGACTAGGCGAGCATGCTCGCCTGGACGCGCGCCCACCTTGTCAATATCGCCGCTGAATATTTTTGCACCGCCTTTAATTTCGAGCCGCGTTAAGCGCGCGGTTCCTCGGCTTGCGCCGAGGGATGGCGGAATCGCCTCATGGCGAGACCGGCACAATCCCACTCTCTCCGCCACTTTTTGGTTTCAGGTCTGACAGATCAACGGGGGATGGGGACGTGGGTCGTGCTGTGAATAACGGCAAGAGGCGGGTTCGAGTCCCGCACTACCCCCACCAGTAAAACGCCCCTCACGGGGCGTTTTGCTTTCTGCCGAAGAACGGCGCGCATGAAAACGGGTCTATCTGGGTGAGACCGCAACTCCCAATTTCAAACAATCATTCCGGCTTTGCGCCGGATGCTTTGATTACTGGTGCCCATCGAGCGATTTCTGACTTTATAAACGCCTGAAACTCTTCCGGCGTACTGCCGGCAGGGTCCGCACCGTCGGCTGCGAGGCGCTTTCGCAAGTCATCCGAACGCAATGCTTTGCCTAAAGCTTCATTCAACTTCATGACAATGGGTCGGGCAGTAGCCGCGGGCGCCAGCACCCCCCACCACTGAGTCACATCGTACCCTGGCAGGCCGCTTTCGGCGATCGTGGGTACTGCCGGCAAATTGGGCAGCCTCGCAGCAGTAGAAACTCCGATTACGCGCAATTTGCCCGATTGGACGTGGGGCAATATGCCGGGCGTCCCGGTGAATACGGTACTGGTTTGCCCCGCTATTAGATCAATCAGAGCGGGGGCCGTCCCCCGGTATGGCACATGAAGCAAGTCGATCTTTGCCATCATCGTGAAATAGGCCATGAGCAGGTGCCCGGCACTACCGCTGCCTGGTGACCCGTATGCAAGCTGCCCGGGCTTCGCTCTTGCGAGGGCGATAAATTCGCGCGCCGTCCTCACTGGCAACGAGGGATGGACCACCATGATGCTTGGCGCCTTGGAAATCATCGTGACATGCTGAAAATCCTTAACAGCGTCATACGGAATCGCAGGGTACAGCGTTGGATTCACCGCAAGCGTACCTACATGGCCGATGAGCAAAGTGTAGCCATCGGGCGCAGCTTTCGCCCCCATTTCCGAACCTATGGTCCCTCCCGCGCCTGGCCGGTTATCTACGATGGCCTGCTGTCCAAACGCCTCCGTCAGCTTGAGCGCAACCAGCCGTCCCACGATGTCACTGGTCCCGCCTGGAGTGAAGGCGACGATTACGCGGATGGATTTAGCAGGGTAATCCTGTGCCGCCACCGGAATACCAGCGGGGCCGAGCACGCAGCCAAGTGCCAGCGCGAGCATGCCTTTGTTCATCGTGCAACGCTCGACGGTTCGCGCGCTGGAATGACCGGTATAACGACGTGCGATGAGTGTTTCTCGTCGTGATAAATACTGTTGGTTGCGATGATTTTCCGCCGGTAGCGCCCGGGCGAAGCGCCTGTGTTGGGGTTTGGCTCCCATTCGGGCCATAAACTGCTCGACACATCGATGCGTATGCGATGTCCGGATTTGAATACGTTGCACGTCGGCGGCAGCGTAAACTGCAGTTTGTAAACTTCTCCCGGCTTCATCAATTGCGGCTTTTCGTAGCTGTCGCGATAGCGGCAGCGCTGTATCGAGAAAGAAAGATTGAGGGCAAAACCTTCCGGGTAGTCGGAATTGCCCGGATATTGATCGATGAGGGTCGCCGTAAAGTCGGTGTCGACGGCACTTGAGGAGACATAAAGGATTACATCGGTCGTGCCGGTCAACTCCACGTCCCGATCAAGGGGCGGCGTCTGAAACACCACGATATCCTGCCGCATCGATAGAGGCAGATGATTCTTGCCATGCTCGTTGCTCGCATGATCGCGCTGATGGAATGAAACGCCTGCCCGGAAAAAAGGGCCGCCTATATCGGTCCAGCGCTTTCCCGGAATGTGCAGCATCGGCACCGGATCATGGGGATCGAAATCGTAGGTCGTGGGTGCGACTGCAGCCTCCGGACGCGAAGGCGACAATAACCCCGTTGAGTGAAAATAATAGGGCGTCAGTTTGGTTCGTGCGAGCGGCCATTCCTGTTCGTCCCGCCAGGAGCCTCCATGGTCTATGGTCCCGCCGATCAAATGCTCGTGGCGCGGTCCTTTCAACGCCTTCCCTGTTCCGCCACCCATCACAAACAAGCGGACAGGTGCGCGCTTCGCATAGCCGTTGTCGAGGCCTTTCAGCGTCCAGTCCAGCCACCTCAAACGTTCCTCGACCGTAGAAAATGCGGCGCTTTCGCCGAAATACGCCTGCCCCGAAAACGTCTTGGACTCCTGCCCCATGCCGTGCGGCCACGGGCCCATGACCAGGAACTGCGGCGACTTCTTCCGTGTCGACATTGCCTGGTAATTGCGCACAGTGTCCAGGCTGTAACCGTCAAACCAGCCGCCCAGCCACGTCACCGGCACGTCTTTATAGCTGTCGTAATGCGGCTCCAGATTCAGGCCGGGATGCCGCCAGTATTCAGAAAACTCGGCCTTCGTCATGAAATCGAAAAGCGCGCACTCATAGGTTTTTGCGCCGGCCAGCGGCGTTTGGCCCTCGCGGATCGGAAAAGCATCGCGCAGAATTTCGTATAAATGATCGCGCATGTCTTCAATTGCGGCTTTTAGAACGGGATCTGCATTTGCCTCGCGCCCCTCGACTGCCATGCGCAGAAACCACTCGAACCGATGCAGGTTAAATACGCCGTTCGTGCGAGTACGGGTGCGATGATAATTACTGTAGCCCTGGCTCACGTACTGGGACGCCAGGTGCGGCGGATTGGTGGTTGCCATGCTCGACTGCGTCTGCGCGTTGTACGATGTCCCGATAGTCCCCACTTTCCCGTTGCACCATGTCTGGCGGCCGATCCACGCGATTGCGTCGTGACCGTCATTGACTTCATTCAGGAATGGATAAAAATCGCCCTCGGACTGACAGCGGCCACGGCAATCCTGCGCGACAGCCGCATAGCCGTGGAATGTATAGTCACGCAGACGCACGATGGACGCCTGGTCACCCAGACGCGTTTTGTCGTATGGTGTGCGGACCATCACGACCGGCCAGGGGCCATCCAGAGGCTTGCCGTCGCGCGCCGGCAAATGGATGTCCGTCGCGAGACGCACGCCGTCCCGCATTGGCACCATCACGTTTTCGAGTGTGTGAAATTCGTTGTATTCAATCATTTTCTGCCTTTCGGTTCATCACTCCACGGTTGCGCCCGATTGCGGCACGACCTTGGCGTACTTGTCAAAATCTGATCTGAGCCGACGGGCAAACTCTTCGGGACTCATGAACATGGGATCCAGTGCGAGGTCCATCAGCCGCTTTTCGACATCGGGGTCAGCCAGCGCTTTTTTAAGCGCTCCGTGCAGCGTATCGATGATGGGGCGCGCCACTCCTGCTGGCGTAAGGACACCTACCCATGCTGCAAACTCGTAACCCGACAACCCAGCCTCGGCAATCGTCGGCAGCTCAGGCAGCAGCTTGATCCGCGTATCCGACGTTACGCCGAGGAGGCGGACCTGACGGCGCGCGATAAAAGGACTGAAGAGCGCATAAGTCGCCACCATCACTTGCACTTCACCGGCCGCCAATCCCACGCCTGCGGGCCCGCTCCCTTTGTAAGGAACGTGCGTCATTTGAATTCCCGCCATGGAATTAAAAAGCGACATGGCCAGGTGCACGTAACTGCCGCTCCCCGCCGACGCATAAGCCACGTCGTTCGGCCGGGTTCGGGCCAACGAGATAAGATCCTTCACAGACTTGACCGGGAGCGCGGGATGCACACCCAGTATCCCGACCTGGGCGGCAATCGGCGTTACTCCGATGAAGTCCTTGAGCGTGTCGTACGGCAGCTTCTTGTACAGATGTGCGCTGGCGATATGGGTGGTCGAATGGACCATGATGGTGTAACCATCCGGCGGGCTCTTGGCGACGGCAGCAGTGCCAATGGTACTTCCAGCGCCGGGACGCGTTTCGATCACAAATTGCTGCCCGAGCAATTCCGACATTCTCTGAAAAACAATACGGCCGGCGATGTCGTTTGGACCGCCGGCTGCGTGCGGGATAATCACGCGGACAGGCTTGGAGGGATAGCTTTGTCCGAACGCAGCCGTCTGCAGGCAGAAAGCAACGAAGATTACGGCGGTTATCGCACGCACAACAAGTTTCATGGTTCGTCCCTTCACAACAATCTTATTGTTCTGATACAGGCCTCCATTTTATTTTCAGTTCTTCTAATTAGGTTCCCCGTCCCCACCAAGGCATGATGGCGATGGAACCGTCATCGTAGGCGGCTATGGGAACGCCCCCGTCATGACGCGGATCGCTGGCGCCGCGAACGGTGCCGTCGGGATGCTTGGCAATGAGCTGCGCGCGCGAAAAAATCATATCGTAAGCGGAGGGATGATGCTTGACTTTGTGCCCGCTTTTCTCGAGCGCATCGACAGTCGGTTTGAGCACGCGCGATTCGCAAAATACCGCTCCACCCTCGCAATGCATGCGCGGCGCGGAAACCGCCTCTACGGGCCGCATTCCGAAGTGAAGCACATTCATCAGTGTCTGCACGACTGAGCTGATGATTACCGATCCGCCCGGAGCCCCCACGGCCAGAACGAACTCGCCGTCCTTGAATACCAGGGTCGGCGCCATGCCAACATTGCGCGCCTTGCGCGGCGCGAGGGCATTCGGCCCGTGTCGCGACACGCCCGCGAGCTTCATCGAATTGTTATAGGGGAAACCCAGCCCCGGCGTCACTACGCCCGAGCTAACCACCAGTGTATGCGTCATGCAAACTACGTTGCCTTCGCTATCCCAAACGGTGACGTGTGTGGTCCCTTCGGGAGGGCGGGTCGAAGTAGCTTCCGGCAGCTTGCCCTTGCTGATCGCATCATGAACCTCTTTTGCGTAGGCCTTGCTCAGCAAACGCTCGGTGGGCAGATCGACGAATTCGGGATCGCCGAGATTTTCCCGTCGGTCACGGTGCGCCCATTTCATCGCCCCCGCCAGCGCGTTGAAATGCTCCGGGCCGCCGTAGTCCATGGACTCGAGATCAAAACCTTCAAGGAAATTCAGAATTTGCAGCGCCGTCAGGCCGCTGGTCGGCGCGGTGCCCGAGTAGATGTCGTACCCGCGATAAGGAATGTGCAGCGGCTTTTGCCAGCGCGCCTGGTAATCGGCAAGATCACCTACGGTAATGAAGGCGCCGTTCTTCTCAAGGTCGGCGCCAATGTCGCGGCCCAGCTTGCCGCGATAAAAATCGTCCGCACCTTCAGCCGCCAGCCTTTCCATGGTGCGCAGCAGATCGTCGTTCCGATAATGTTCCCCTGCCTGGTACAGGCTTCCGTCCGGCTTCAGCCAGATTTTCTTCATGTCCGGCGTGCGGTGAATCTGGCGCATGCGCACCGCTTCTCCGCCGAGATTGGGCATCGTAAAAAGCGCGGTTACGTAACCCGGCAACGGGAACCCGCCTCTCAGAATATCCATCGCCGGCTGCATCACGTCAGCCCACCGGAGCCTGCCAAGCTTGGATTGCAGCGCGCCGAAACCCGCCACCGTGCCCGGCGTCATGATGGAGGTATACCCGAGCTCAGAACGGTCATCTTCGAACAAGGTGTAGCCGGAAATTTCAGTTTGCCCTTTAGCATCCTGCTCCCACATCCCGGGCGCAACCTTCGAGCCAGCGCGTGAGTGGAAGCTCAGGAAACCGTGTTCCTTGGTTTTGGCGACGTAATAATTGCATGTGCCCATCCCGCCGATACCTGCCATGAAGGGATCAACGACAGTCTGCGCAAATCCAGTTGCTACGGCGGCATCAAATGCGTTGCCGCCCTTCGCGAGCACGGATGCGCCCACCTCAGCCGCCCTGGGTTGCGGCGCCACCACCAGCCCTCGCATCCCTCTTCCTTTGTTTGCCGCTGCCATGTCTGCCTAACCTTGGATTATTGACGTCGCACCTATGTTCGCATTTGCTCTTTATTACTTCAAATTCATTATTTTCATTAATTCATTCTTTTGAGTTATGATTTTGGAAGGCCTATGAGATGACTTCGGGGGCATTGTTGGACATGGAATTCCGGGATCTGACCTATTTTCTCGAAGTCGCAAACCTGTCGCATATTGGCCGTGCCGCCGCACGGCTGGGCATCACGCAGCCCGCACTGACAAAGTGCGTGGGCCGCCTGGAGCGCGACGTCGGCGTGCCCCTGCTGGAACGGACAGGGAAGAGAATAACGCTCACAGCATGCGGCCTCGACCTCGTGCGCCATGCGGAGCGCCTGCGCGCCGCAGACGTGGATATACGGCGCGAACTTGCAGAGCGCGCAACCGGCCACGCAGGTCATCTGCGGATTGGCACGGGCTTCGTACTGGCGCAGTATTTGCTGCCTGTTGCCTGTGTCACATTGCTGAAGAAATATCCTGCCATCACGCTGGAGGTTGTCACCGGCGACAGCGAAACGCTGTTCCCCGCCCTGCACGAAGGAAAAATCGATGTCGTCCTGGCCGGCGTGGACGCCCAGCCAGTACACGGTTTTCGACAGGTTCCGCTGATGGAAGACCGCGTTGTCGTCATAAGTCGCAAAGGACACGCTTTGCAGAAGCGGCGTCGCATCAGCGCCGCCGCCCTGAGCCAGGAACGCTGGGCATTGCCGGCGCCGGGAACTTTGCCAGCTCAATGGCTGGCCCATCGCTGGCGCGAACTCAATTTGACGCCGCCGAAATGCGCAGTGCGTTCCGGATCGTTGCCTACACTCCTGCGCATCGTGGCCGAAACCGACTTGTTAATGTTCCAGTCCTGGTCAACAGTCAAGCGCACAAACGATTACGGGGAACTGCTGCGCCCATTGCCGGCAAATGAGCTGACGTGGCGACATAGTGTCGGCGTGACACTGCGGGATCATGGCTATCGCTCTCCAGCGATCGACAGGTTCGTCGAAGTATTAAAAGAGACCGCCAGAAAGGAAAGCTCGTAGTCTTGATTCTCGTCGCCACGGGCGCCTGACTGCAACTGACGCCATTGCTGGCGCTTTTTGCGTCGCTGCTGAATAGGCGTGAGCACCCGTTTTATTTTCCGTGCATCGCAGCAACCGCGCCGCGTATCTGCTCTATGCCTGCCGGGTCATCCAGCGTGGTCAGATCTCCCGGATCGCGCCCTTCCGCGATGGCCTGGATACTGCGGCGCAGGACTTTACCGGAGCGGGTCTTGGGCAGCAGCGTCACGAAATGCACGCGCGCCGGTCGGCCGATGGCGCCGAGCGACTTGTCGACGACCGCGAGCACTTCCTGCTCCATCGCTTGGCGTCCGGCGGCGGTCTCGACTTTGGTCGTGTCTTTGAGGACTGCAAACGCCATCGGCACCTGGCCCTTGATTGCATCCTGCACGCCGACCACCGCCACTTCGGCAATGTTGGGATGCCCGCTGACCGCTTCTTCGATTTCACGCGTGCCGAGGCGATGACCGGCGACATTGATGACGTCGTCGGTGCGCCCGAGGATGAAATAATAACCGTCACTGTCGCGTATGCCCCAGTCAAACGTGGTGTAGATCAACTGGCCCTTGAAGCTCGTGAAGTAAGTCTGCACGAAGCGCTCATCCTGCCCCCACACCGTCGACATGCATCCGGGCGGCAGCGGCGGCACCACTGCCACCACGCCTTTCTCGTTGGCGCCGATTTCCTGCCCGGTAGTTTCGTGCAGCAGTTTCACGTTGTAGCCGTAAGCGGGAAAGCTCGGGCTGCCGTACTTGGTGGGCGTCGCCTCGACCCCCGGCACGCACGACAGCAGTGCCCAACCCGTTTCGGTCTGCCAGTAATGGTCTATCACCGGCACGTTCAATGCCTCCGAAATCCAGCGTGCAGTCGGCTCGTCGAGCGGTTCGCCCGCCAGAAACAAATGGCGCAAAGTGCTGACGTCGTACTTGGCGAGATACGCGGGGTCCTGCTTTTTCAGCACGCGGATCGCGGTCGGCGATGAAAACATCACAGTCACCTTGTGATCGGCAACGATTTTCCACCAGATGCCGGGATCGGGGCGGATCGGCAAACCTTCGTACATCACGCTTGCCATGCCGTGGATCAGCGGGCCATACACGATGTAAGAATGGCCCACCACCCAGCCGATGTCCGAGGTCGTGAACATCGCTTCGCCGGGTTTGCCGCAATAAATATGCTGCATGCTGGCGGCCAGCGCGACCGCGTAACC
>JAIOOZ010000424.1 GCA_021414185.1 Betaproteobacteria bacterium | reverse complement strand
GTGCGTCAGCCCGGCTTAGTCGAGATATTCGAACAGCTTGACGACTTTTTGCACGCCGCTGGTGGTGCGCGTGATCTCGACCGCGTCGTCGGCTTCCTTGCGTTTGACCAGGCCCAGCAGGTAGACGGCGCTGGCTTCGGTCACCACTTTGACGTGCACCGGGTTGAACAGCCGCTGGTCGACAAACCGCGCTTTGACTTTCGACGTGATGAACGAATCGTTGGCGCGCGCCGACAGGGGGGTGACGTTGCCGACCGTGATTTCGTTATAAACGCCGCGCACGTTTTCAACCGCGCGCACGATTTTTTCGATTTCCGTCCTCGTCGCGGCGTCCGTTACCTCGCCGGTAATGAGCACCATGCGGCTGAAACTTGTGACGTTGATGTGCGCGTCCTTGAAGCGGTCGCCGACGCGTTGCCCGGATTTCAGTTCGATGCCCTGGTCTTCGGTGACGGTGCCGACGGTGCGCCGGTCCTCGCCGACCAGCACGGCGGTGCCGGCACCGCCGACAACTGCGGCGACGCAGCCGGAGAGCACAGATGCAATCACGGGGAAAACGGCCAGCAGCGCCAGCAAACGTAATTTATGCATATTCATTCCACCCCCAGTAGCAGACAATCGATTGCATCGCACAGGCAATGCAGCGTAAGTAAATGAACTTCCTGTATGCGCGCGGTGCTTTGCGCCGGCACGCAGATATGTATATCGGTCCGTTGCAGTGCCTCGGTCATCTTGCCGCCATTGCGGCCGCTCAGTGCCACCACGTTCATGCCGTTCTCGTGCGCCGCCACGATCGCCGCCAGCACGTTCTTCGAGTTGCCGCTGGTCGAAATTGCGAGCAGCACGTCGTTTTTGTGGCCAAGGGCACGCACCTGTTTCGAAAAAATCTGTTCAAAATCGTAATCGTTAGCGATCGACGTCATGGTCGACGAATCCGTCGTGAGCGCCATCGCCGCCAGCCCCGGGCGCTCCATTTCGAAGCGATTCAGGAGCTCAGCCGCGAAATGCTGCGAATCCGCCGCCGAACCGCCGTTGCCGCAGGCGAGTATCTTGCCGTCGGCGCGCAGGCACTGCACCATGCGCTCGGCGGCTGCGGCAATCGGCCCCGCCAGCGCATCCATGCTCTGGAGTTTGAGATGCGCACTCTCGGAAAAGTTCTCGCTGATGCGACTTATTAAATCCATTTTTGGATCCGTAAAATGCGCGGATTATCCCATAAATCACTCGGTGAACGCATTTTTGAGCCACTCGATCGAGTTATCCGTGCCGTTTATGAGCAGCGCATCGAAGCGGCATGCGGGCGGGCGCGCGATGCCGGCCAGGTAGTGGCGCGCCGTGCGCAACAGCTTCGCGCGTTTGGCGGCGGTAATGCTGGCGGCAGCGCCGCCGAAGCGGTTGGAGGAGCGCATGCGCACTTCGGCGAACACCAGCGTTTTACCTTCGCGCGCGACGAGGTCGATTTCGCCGAAGCGGCAGCGATAGTTGCGCGTCACCAGCGTGAGCCCTGCTTGCTGCAGATAAGCGGCGGCGAGATTCTCGGCATCCGCACCGCGCGCGCTCATCGGCGCGGTTTGCCGGACACGACGGTCTTGCCGTCGACGAACTGGGCGGGGGTCAGTTCGCGCGTGAACCTTTGATCGCGGGTCATGCGGATCTGGCCGGTCACGCCATCGAGCCCCGCGTCGCGATTGTTGTTCAGCAGTTCGAGTCCGAGCCGGAACGCGTCGATGCCGAGCGCGTAGAGGCGCTCAAAGTCGATCCCGTCGCCGAGCTGCGCGCGCGGGTAAATCATCACGGCCGGGTGGTCAGGTTGCAGCAGCCACGGCATTTCGACGAACCGTACCAGGTTTAACTCCTGCGCGACGGTTTTGCCGCCGGGATTGACCTGCGACGTCGCGTAAATCGCGATGCTGTTGCCCAGATACGGCCGCACCGTGCGCGCGCGCGCGTAATCCAGGGCCAGGAACATCATGTCGGTGCCGCTGGTGTCCGCGGTCTGGCGCAGTTTGGTAAGACTCGCCTGGTCGGCGCCAAAATTGACGTCGGCGACGGTGATGCCGCCGCGCCGCGCAAATTCCTCGACGAAAGCCTGGCGCATGCGTTTGCTGAGCGGCGAGCCGTCGACGAGAACGTAGGTGTTGCGGCGGCCGTCATCGCGCGCCATTTGCGCAACCTGGCGCGCCTCCTGTTCGACGCCGAGGCCGAACAGATAAAGCCGCGGCGGTTGCTGAGACCCCGCGTCCAGCGCGTTCAACGCGAGTGTTGGCACGCTCACCAGCGTGCTGGCGGCAATCGCCGCCACGCCGCTGCGCGTGAGCGGGCCCACCACCAGTTGCGCGCCTGACTCTATCGCCTGCTCGTAGATGGTCAGCACGTTGAGTGTGTCTTCGTTGACCGTATAAACCCGGAACGGCAGCGCGTTTTTGCCGGCGGCCCTGGCGCCGGCGGCGAAACCCTGGCGCAAGGCATCGGCATGGCGGCCGAAGGAGGGCGAGGCGAGCGGCAATATCAAGGCGATATGCGGTTCGCGCGCGGCGGCGTGGACGGCATCGGTAGCGAACGTGAGCGCGCCGCCGTATAGTAGCGCCGGGATCAAGGTAAGGACGACGGCCAGGCGATGAACGATACGGCGCATCATGGGCAGGCGGGAATGGAGCGGCCTTCATTATATGTAGTCGCCACACCGATTGGAAATCTCGCCGATATCACGCTGCGCGCGCTCGACGTGCTGAAGCGCGTCGATGTCATTGCCGCGGAGGATACGCGGCTTGCCTCGCGGCTGCTCAAACACCACGACATCACGACGCGGCTGATGGCGGTGCACGAACACAACGAGCGCGGTGCGGCGCAGAAAATCGTGCAGTTGCTGGCGCAGGGCAAATCCGTCGCACTCATCAGCGACGCCGGCACGCCGGCGATTTCCGATCCGGGAGCGCTGGCGGTTGCGGCGGTGAGGGAGGCCGGTTACCCGGCAGTGCCGGTGCCGGGCGCGAACGCGGCGCTGTGCGCACTGTCCGCTGCGGGTCTTGCGGCACCGCATTTTCTGTTTTACGGTTTTTTACCGGCGCAGGCGGCCGCGCGCAAACGCGAACTGGCGGCACTCAAGGCGCTGCCTTACCTGCTGGTATTTTACGAGGCGCCGCATCGCGTGGTCGCCAGTATTGCCGACATCGCGGCGGTGCTGGGCGACATGCGCAAGATCACCATCGCGCGCGAACTCACCAAGCTGTTTGAGACCATCCACACTTGTTCGCTGGGAGAAGCGGCGGAGTGGTTTGCGCAGGATGCCAACCAGGTCAAGGGCGAATTCGTCCTGCTCGTTGACGGCGCGCCGGCCGGCGAGGCGGCGGATGACGGCGTGGTGCGGCGCGTGCTTGCGGCGCTGATGCGCGAATTGCCGTTGAAGCAGGCGGTCAAGCTGGCGGCCGACATTACGGAGGCGCGCAAGAACGACGTCTACGAACTGGCGCTGCGCATGAAGAAAAATCCCGATTGAGTTTTACTAATCGCGGGGCAGCGCTTAAGATTGATACAAAATCAGGGGAGAATCAATGAGCCGAGTCACTATCACCCGTCCAGACGACTGGCATTTGCATCTGCGCGACGGCGATCATATGCGCGCGGTGCTGCCGGACGTGGCGCGGCGCTTCGCGCGCGCCATCGTCATGCCGAACCTGAAGCCGCCCGTCACAACTACAGAAATGGCGATCGGCTATCGCGAGCGCATTCTGTCGGCGCTGCCCAACGGCATGCGGTTCGATCCGCTGATGACGCTGTATCTCACCGACAACACCAGCGGCAAGGAAATCCAGCGCGCCAAGGCGAGCGGCATCGTGCATGCGGTCAAATATTATCCGGCCGGCGCCACCACCAATTCGGACGCGGGCGTCACCGAACTCGGCAAATGCGAAGACGCGCTTGCCGCAATGGAGGAGTGCGGCCTGCCGCTGCTGGTACACGGCGAGGTGACGTTTCCCAATGTCGATATTTTCGACCGCGAGAAACTCTTTATCGACCGCGTATTGATTCCGACGCTGCAAAAATTTCCCAAGCTGCGCCTGGTTTTCGAGCACATCACGACCAAGGAGGCGGTGCGCTTCGTGCTCGGTTCGCCGCCGCGCATCGCCGCGACAATCACCGCGCACCACCTGCTGCTCAACCGCAATGCGTTGTTTGCAGGCGGCATCCGCCCGCACCATTTCTGCCTGCCGATATTGAAGCGCGAAGACGACCGCCTGGCCCTGATCGAGGCCGCCACCAGCGGCAATCCGAAATTTTTTCTGGGCACCGACAGCGCGCCGCATGCGCGCGACACCAAGGAGGCGACGTGCGGGTGCGCGGGCATGTATACGTCGCATGCCGGGATCGAGCTCTACGCCGAGATTTTCGGCGCTTACAATGCGCTCGAAAAGCTCGAAGGTTTCGCCAGCGTATTCGGCCCGGTTTTCTACGGGCTGCCGCGCAATATCGACAAGATCACGCTGGTGAAAGAAGTGTGGAACGTGCCCAAGGATCTGCCTTTTCACAAGGGCACCCTGGTGCCGTTCCGCGCCGGCGGCACGGTGGGCTGGCGCATGCTGTAGGGCGGTTACCTGCGGTGAAATCCCGCTGCAACAGTGCGCAGTCTTGCCGGTCGCAGCGTGTTAAAATTCGCGCGGGAGTTGGCCAGGCAGTCGCTGTCGGCGCGCTTGTCGCGCCGGTAGAGGAAAGTCCGGGCTCCGCAGGGTAGGGTGACGGCTAACGACCGTCCGCCGTGAGGCGAGGAACAGGGCCACAGAGACGAGTCCGCCGCGGTACATTGCGGCGGGGTGAAACGCGGCAACCTCCACCCGGAGCAACACCAAATAGGCAAGCTATGACGTGACCCACTGAGCTTGCGGGTAGGTGGCTAGAGCGTGCGGGCAACCGTACGTCGAGAGGAATGACTGTCACGGGGGCGCAAGCCTTCGACAGAACCCGGCTTATCGGCCGACTCCCACTTCCGATAATCGCGTGCGTTCGGTTGCAATCGCCGCGGAACGCGCCGTGTGCTTCAACCGCGAATTGTTAAGGACTGAACATGAAGAAATACAAAATCGCTTACATCCCCGGCGACGGCATCGGCAAGGAAACCGGGCCCGAGGGCGTGCGCGTGCTGGAAGCGGCGGCGCGCAAATTCGGTTTCGAACTGCAGTTCGACGAATACGACTGGAGCTGCGACTACTACGCGAAGCATGGCCGCATGATGCCGGAGGACGGTCTTGAGCGGGTGCGCAAACACGACGCGGTATTTTTCGGCGCGGCAGGCTGGCCGGCGACGGTGCCCGACCATATTTCGCTGTGGGGGCTGCTGATTCCCTTCCGCCGCAATTTCCAGCAGTACGTGAACCTGCGGCCGGTGCGCCTGATGCCGGGCGTCAAATGCCCGCTCGCCGGCCGCAATCCGGGCGACATCGATTTCTGGGTGGTGCGCGAAAACAGCGAAGGCGAATACTCGTCGATCGGCGGGCGCATGTACGAAGGCACCGAAAATGAATTCGCGACCCAGCAGGCGATCTTCTCGCGGCGCGGCACCGACCGCATCATGCGGTTCGCATTCGAACTTGCGAAAAAGGGCACAAAGAAGCACGTCACTTCCGCCACCAAGTCGAACGGCATTTCAATCTCGATGCCGTATTGGGACGAGCGCTTCAAATTAATGTCAGCGCAGTATCCCGACATCAAGACCGACCAGTATCACATCGACATTCTGACTGCGCATTTCGTGATGCATCCCGACTGGTTCGACGTCGTCGTCGGCTCCAACCTGTTCGGCGACATCCTCTCCGACCTCGGGCCCGCATGCACCGGAACGATAGGCATTGCGCCGTCGGCCAACATCAATCCGGAACGTGAATTTCCGTCGTTGTTCGAACCCGTGCACGGGTCGGCGCCCGACATCTACGGCAAAGGCATCGCCAATCCGGTCGGCCAGATCTGGTCGGGCGCGATGATGCTCGAACACCTCGGCCATCCGGATGCGGCGAAAGCGATCGTCGATGCGGTTGAGGCTATTCTGGTGGAAGGCCCGCGCACGCGGGACGTCGGCGGCAAGTCCGGCACCACCGACATGGGCAAAGCCATCGCCGACGCGTTGTAGCGTCAGTAGCGCCGCTCGGCCTTGGGTTCCTCGCCGGGGCCGTAGAAGCGCTTGTCCTGCATTTCGCCGTTGAGAAAAAAGACCACGATGGTGCCCTTGTCGCCGCGCCATTTGCTTTGCGTGCTGGTGTAGTTCTCATCCTGCACCTTGACCGTGGTGTTGCGCGACTCGCTGGCGATGCCGAGTATGGTGGCGACCTGCGCCTCCTTCATGCCGTCGGTGATCTTGTCGTAATTGGCCTCAGTGACTTTCGAGCTGCACGCGGCGAGCGCCGCGGCTAACACCAGGGCAAGTCCCGTTCTCGTCAATGCTGTCGTCATAATTCTGCGCTCCGTCACCGCATAGTTTGTGCATTCTAGCGCCGCCTGGCGCGGTCATGGCAAGGGCAGTGGATTCGCGCGCGCGGGTGGCCGCGAATCTTTCCCGTGACTGCCGGATCGATCGATAGCGCCACCCGTGCGTGCTTATGTGTGGGCCCTGTTGCTTTTCCGCAACGCCGCTAACGTGCTGTAACTCCTTGATAGTCAAAAACAAAGTTAAAGTATCACTTTCAATTAATACAATAACTAATTGTTTATTAATATTTATTATTTTTATAACTCATTGCGAGCGTGAATTAGTCCTCATAAGTCTTTGTCCTGAAAACAGAAAACTGGTTTTCTACGCTTGACCGTGTCACACGTTTTTCATATAGTGGGTGACGGTGGGAAAAAGTGGGAAAAATCTCACTCCCATACCTCATAAAAGGGGGAGTCGTGTTTCGCGGTGTAGCCCAGTTAAGTCTCGACAGCAAAGGCAGGCTCGCAGTGCCCTCGCGCTACCGCGAAGGGCTGCTGATGCGCTGCGCCGGCCGGCTCGTCATCACGGCCGACCACGACAAGTGTCTGCTCGTCTATCCGCAACCCGATTGGGAGCCGATCCAGCAAAAGCTGATGAGCCTCTCGAGCCTCAATCCGCGCATCCGCGATTTGCAGCGCCAGCTCGTCGGTTACGCCGAAGACACCGACATGGATGCGGCGGGCCGCGTACTCATCTCGCCGGCGCTGCGCGACTTCGCCGCGCTCGGCAAAAGCGTCGTGCTCGTCGGGCAGGGCAATAAATTCGAATTGTGGGACAAGGAAAAATGGGACCAGGTGCTCGAACGCGGCGCCGGTTTCAATGACGGAGATTTGCCGCCGGAACTGGAGGGCTTCTCGTTGTGAGCCTCGGCTCACACACCCCGGTATTGCTGCAGGCGGCGGTAGAAGGTTTGAGAGTACGGGCGGACGGCGTTTACGTCGACTGCACGTTCGGCCGCGGCGGCCATAGCAGGGAGATTTTGGCGCGGCTGGGAAAAGGTGGACGTTTGATCGCGCTGGATCGCGATCCGGCGGCGATTGCAGCGCATGGGGACATCGACGATGAGCGGCTTGAACTTGTGCACAGCAGTTTCAGCGGTCTGCACGACGTGCTGCGCGAACGCGGCATCGCACAGGTCGACGGCATTCTGCTCGATATCGGCGTGTCTTCGCCGCAACTCGACGATGGCACGCGCGGTTTCAGTTTTCGCGTCGATGCGCCGCTCGACATTGGCTGGCCAGCGCGGACGAGCAGGAAATAAGGGAGGTTATCCGCAACTATGGCGAAGAACGGTTTGCTAAGCAGATTGCAGCAGCGATTGTTGCAGCACGGGCGGGGCGCCCTGTCGCAACCACACGCGAGCTTGCCGGGATCGTGGCCAAGGCTGTCCGCACACGCGAGCCGGGGCAGGATCCAGCGACGCGCACCTTTCAGGCTTTACGGATTCACGTCAATCAGGAGCTTGAAGAGTTGACCCAGGTCCTGCCTCAATGCGTCGCAGCACTGGCGCCTGAAGGGCGGCTCGTCGTGATCAGCTTTCATTCGCTCGAAGACCGTATCGTCAAACGCTTTTTGCGCGCGCATTCACAGCCGCCGCAGATGCCGGCGCGTTTGCCGTTGCGGGCCCGTGACTTGCCGCGGCCGCCGTTGAGCCTCATCGGCAAGTTGCAGCGCCCCGCGCACGACGAAGTCGCTGCCAATCCGCGAGCGCGCAGCGCCGTGATGCGGATTGCCGAACGCACCGGGGAGTTTTCCGCTTGATGGCGCGTCTGAATCTTATCCTGCTCGCGGTGCTGGTGGCCTGCGCGCTGTCGGTGGTGACGTCGCAGCACAAGGCGCGCAAGCTCTACGTCGAACTGCAGAAGGAGCAGGAGCAGGCGAAACAGCTCGACGTCGAGTGGCGCCAGCTGCAATTGGAACAAAGCACGTGGGCGATGCACGCGCGCGTCGAAAAAATCGCCAGCGGCCAATTGATGATGCGCGTGCCGCCGGCCTCGCGCGTGCAGGTGGTGGCGCCGGAGGTCGCGCAGTGAACGCCGCCGCGCCGGGCATGACGCTGACGATGCCGGGCTGGCGCGCGCGCGCGCTGCTCGTGCTGCTGCTGGCTGGTTTCGTCGTTTTGCTCGGTCGCGCCGTCTATCTGCAGGGACTGAACAGCGGTTTTCTGCAAAAAAAGGGCGACGCGCGCTATGGCCGCGTGATCGAGCTTTCCGCTACGCGCGGCATGATCACCGACCGCAACGGCGAGGCGCTGGCGATTTCGACGCCGGTCGAATCGGTGTGGGCGAGTCCCGCCGACGTTGAAATCGTGCCGGCGCAGGCAAAACGCCTGTCGCAATTGCTGGAGGTCGACGCGGGCGAGATTTCCAAACGCCTCGCCGATACCAGCCGCGAATTCGTCTACCTCAAACGGCATCTGCCTCCTGAGCAGGCTGCGAAAATCGTCGAGCTCAATGTGCCTGGCATATTTCTGCAGCGCGAATTCCGCCGCTACTACCCGGGCAGCGACTACTTCGCGCACCTGATCGGCTTTACCGACATCGACGACCAGGGCCAGGAAGCGCTCGAGCTCGCATTCGACAAGCAGCTCGCCGGCAAACCCGGCAGCCGGCGCGTGATCAAGGACCGCCTGGGGCGCATCGTCGAAGACGTCGAGAGCGTACGCGCGCCGCAGCAGGGGCGCGATCTCGCGCTGTCGGTCGACGCCCGCATCCAGTACCTCGCTTACCGCGAACTCAAAAACGCGGTTGATGCCAATCGCGCCAAGGCCGGCGGCATCGTCGTGCTGGACGTGCAGACCGGCGAAGTGCTGGCGATGGCCAACCTGCCGTCGTATAACCCGAACAATCGCGGCAAACTCGAACCGCGGCGCACCCGCAACCGCACGGTGACCGATTTGTTCGAACCGGGTTCGACGTTAAAACCTTTCACGGTTGCCGCGGCCATCGAAAGCGGCAACTACAAGCCCGAAACCATCGTGCAGACCGGCTCGGGCCAACTCGTCATCGGCAGCGCGACCATACATGATGCCCATCCCGCCGGCGCTTTGACGGTTGCGCAGGTCATCCAGAAATCGTCCAACGTTGGTGCTGCCAAGATCGCGCTTGCCATGCCGGCAGAGACGTTGTGGGACATCTTCAGCAATGTTGGCTTCGGTACGCAGCCGCGCTCGGGATTTCCCGGCGAGGTGTCGGGCAAGCTGCGCGCCTATGCGAGCTGGCGGCCGATCGAGCAGGCGACCATGTCGTATGGCCACGGCATCTCGCTGAGCCTGCTGCAACTCGCGCGCGCCTACCTCGTATTCGCCAGCGACGGCGAAATCAAGCCGGTGACGGTAGTAAAGCTCGACACGCCGGCCGTGGCCACCCGCATCATCTCTGCCGCCACGGCTCAGCAGGTGCGCCGGATGCTGGAACTCGTCGTGCAGCCGGGAGGTACCGCGCCGCGTGCGCAAATCACCGGCTACCGCGTGGCGGGCAAAACCGGCACTGCGCACAAACTCGATGGCGCGACCTACGCGCCGAACAAATACGTCTCGTCGTTCATCGGCTTCGCGCCGGCGTCGGCGCCACGCCTGATTGTCGCAGTGATGCTCGACGAACCGGGCGCCGGCCAGTATTACGGCGGCACCGTCGCCGCGCCCGTGTTCAGCAACGTGATGGCGGGATCGCTGCGCCTGCTGGGCGTCAAGCCCGACGCGCCGCTCAACAACGTGGTGTTGCCGCCGCCCGACGCCCCGGAGGTGAAAGAAGAAGTATGAACCTCCAGGCCCTCGATCAACTTCAGATAAAACGGCTGGCCACCGACAGCCGGTGCATCCGTCGCGGCGATACTTTCGTCGCCTATCCGGGCGAGACGCAGGACGGGCGGCGCTACATCGCGCAGGCGATTGCGCGCGGCGCGAGTGCCGTGTTGTGGGAGAAACGCGGCTTCCGCTGGAACCCCGCATGGCGCGTGCCCAACGCCGGTGTCGCGCAACTGCGCGCGCGCGCCGGCATCATCGCCGGCCGCGTTTACGCAGAACCCAGCGCGCGGCTGTGGATGATCGGCGTCACCGGCACCAACGGCAAGACGACGTGCAGCCAGTGGATCGCGCAGGCGCTCAACCATTGCGGCACGCGCACCGCGGTGATCGGCACTCTCGGCTACGGCATGCGCGGCACGCTGCATCCGCTTGCCAACACCACGCCGGACGCCGTGTGGCTGCAGGCGCAACTTGCGAATTTTCTGCGGCGCGGCGCGCGCGCCGTGAGCATGGAAGTTTCGTCGATCGGGCTCGACCAGGACCGCGTTGCCGGCGTTGCGTTCGATGCCGGGCTCTTCACCAATCTCACGCGCGACCATCTCGATTATCACCGCACGATGCAGCGCTACCGGCGCGCCAAATTGAAGCTTTTCGAGGGCGAGTCGCTCAAGCATGCAATCGTCAATCTCGACGACGAATTCGGCGGCGAACTCGTTGAGCGGGTGCGGCGCCGCGGCTTGAGCGTTCTCGGCTACGGGTTCGGGCCCGGCAGCAAAGGCGCGCGCCGCGTGCAGCGCGTCATTGGCGGCAACTACGCAGCCGGTGCCGGGGGCATGCAATTCGACGTGAAGACGCCGTGGGGACGCGCGACCGTCGAGAGTTCGATGATCGGTCGTCACAACGCCTCTAACCTGCTCGGCTCGCTGGCGACTTTGCTCGCGAGCGACATCAAGCTGAAAGACGCAGTGGCGACTCTCGGCGGCCTGAAGCCGGTGCCGGGGCGCATGCAAAAAATTGGCGGCGGCCGCCTGCCGCTGGCGGTGGTCGATTACGCACATACGCCGGACGCGCTCGAGCAGGTGCTGCGCAGCCTGCGTGAACTGATCTCCGGCGGGGACGCACGCCTCATCTGCGTATTCGGTTGCGGCGGCGATCGCGACCGCGGCAAGCGCCCGCTGATGGGGGCGATCGCGGCCCGGTTGGCGGACCGCCTCGTGATTACCAGCGACAACCCCCGCAGCGAGGATCCGCTCAGGATCATCGCCGACATCCGCAAGGGCGCGCGCGGCGATTGCATCGTTGAAGCCGACCGCCGGCGTGCGATTGGGCGCGCGTTGCGCGAGGCGCGGCGCGGCGACATCGTGCTGATCGCCGGCAAGGGGCATGAAAATTATCAGGAGATCGCCGGCGTCAGGCGGCAGTTCGATGATGTCGCGGTGGCGCGCGCGGCCTTGCGGAGATCTCAAGCATGATGAGCGTATCGCAGGCGGCACAGGCGCTCGGCGTGCAGTACACCGGTTGCGATGTGAAATTTAACGCGGTGAGCACCGACACCCGCGCGATCAAGCCCGGCGACCTGTTCGTCGCGCTGCGGGGCGAGCGCTACGATGGGCACACGTTCCTCGCGCAGGCCGCGGCCGCCGGCGCGGCAGCAGCGATGGTCGAGCGCTCGTGTGACATCGATCTGCCGCAAATCGTGGTCGACGACACCACGCGCGCGCTTGGCCAGCTCGGCAACTATTGGCGCCGCCAGTTCAGCATACCGCTGGTCGCGGTGACAGGTAGCAACGGCAAGACCACGGTGAAAGAGATGCTGGCGTCGATATTGCGCGAGGCATGCAGCAAAACTCAATCCTCAATCCTCGATCCTCAATCCTGTGTACTGGCCACGCGCGGCAATCTCAACAACCACATCGGCGTGCCGCTGACCCTGCTTGAACTGCGCAGCGCGCACCGCTACGCCGTGATCGAGATGGGGATGAACCACGCGGGCGAGATCAGCTACATCACGCGCCTTGCTGAACCCGACGTCGCGCTGATCAACAACGCCGGTGTCGCTCATATTGAGAACCTGGGTTCCGAGGAAGCCATCGCGCACGCCAAGGGCGAGATTTTCGAGGGGTTGAAGCCGGGCGGCACCGCCGTCATCAATGCCGATGAGCGTTTTGCGCAGCTGTGGCGCGATCTTGCGCAGGGCAAGCGGCAGATCGACTTCGCGCTGGAAGCAAAAGCCGCCGTGACTGCGACCTGCAAGGTGCGCGAACTCGACAGCGAAATCGTGCTCAGTACGCCGCTCGGCACGGCGCCTGCAGTGGTGCCCGCAGCGGGTCTGCACAACGTGAAGAATGCGCTGGCCGCAAGCGCTGCCGCCATCGCGCTCGAAGTGCCGCCCGCCACGGTCGCGGCAGGGCTCGCGCGGTTCGGCGGCGTCAAAGGCAGGTTGCAGAGAAAGCGCGGGCGCAACGGCGCAACGCTGATCGATGACACCTACAACGCGAATCCCGATTCGGTGCGCGCCGCGATCAGCGTGCTCGCGCAGGCGCCCGGTAAAAAACTGCTGGTGCTGGGCGACATGGGCGAACTCGGGCGCAGCGCGATTGCCATGCACGCGCAGATCGGCGAGTTCGCGCGCGCGGCCGGCGTCGGGCAGCTCTTTACGCTCGGCGAACTCTCCGCGCACACGATGCGGGCGTTCGGCGCGGGAGCGCGCCATTTCACGCGCATCGAAGACCTGCTGGCGGAAATCGAAACCGTGCTGGCGCCGGATGTAACGGTGCTGGTGAAAGGCTCGCGCTTTATGCAGATGGAGCGGGTGGTCACCGCGTTCGCGGTGCCCCGAGAGGCGAGAGGCGAGAGGAGAGAGGTGGCAAAACCATGAATGGCATTCTCAACCCCGCCTCTCGCCTCTCGCCTCTCGCTTCACCAGCCGCGAAGGGACTCGAATGCTCCTAGAACTCGCGCAGTGGTTGGCCAAGGACATCCGCGCGTTCAACGTGTTCGGCTATATCACGCTGCGCGCGGTGCTGGCCTGCCTGACTGCTTTGCTGATGACGTTCATGGTCGGCCCGACGATGATCCGCCGCCTGACGTCGTACAAAATCGGCCAGTCGGTGCGCGATGACGGTCCGCAGTCGCATTTGCCGAAAGCCGGCACGCCGACGATGGGCGGCGCGCTGATCCTGGTCTCGGTGCTGGTGACGACGCTGTTGTGGGCCGATCTCGAAAACCGCTTCGTGTGGGTGGTGATCGCCGCCACTTTCGGCTTCGGCGTGATCGGCTGGGTCGACGATTACCGCAAAGTCGTGCACCGCAATCCCAAGGGCCTGTCGGCGCGCGCCAAGTTCTTCTGGCAGTCGCTGGTCGGCCTGACCGTGGCATGCATCATTGCGTTCAGCACCAATCTGCCGGCGCAAACCGAATTCATCGTGCCGTTTTTCAAGAACGTCGCCTATCCGCTTGGCGTCATCGGTTTCATTTCCCTGACTTATCTCGTGATCGTCGGCACCAGCAACGCGGTCAATTTGACCGATGGCCTCGATGGTCTCGCCATCATGCCGACCGTGATGGTGGCGAGCGCGCTCGGCGTGTTCGCCTATGTCGCGGGCAACGCGGTGTTCGCCAAGTACCTCGGGTTTCCGCATATCCCGGGTGCCGGCGAACTCACGGTGTTCTGCGGAGCGCTTGCCGGCGCGGGCCTCGCTTTCCTGTGGTTCAACGCTTATCCCGCCGAAGTTTTCATGGGCGACGTCGGCGCGCTGGCTCTCGGTGCGGCGCTCGGCACCATCGCGGTCATCGTGCGCCAGGAGATCGTGCTTTTCATCATGGGCGG
>JAIOOZ010000297.1 GCA_021414185.1 Betaproteobacteria bacterium | reverse complement strand
TTCCCGATTCGCCAATGTGTTCGTAGCCGGGGGCAACCCCATTTATCCAGGAGAGCATTTATGAAATCGAAGATGCAAAAGGGTTTTACCCTGATCGAACTGATGATTGTGGTGGCCATTATCGGCATTCTGGCGGCCATCGCCATTCCCCAGTTCAGCGAGTACACCAAGAAGGGCGAGGACAAGTCGGCGCAATCCGACCTGCGCAACCTGATCACGACCGCCATCGTGAAGTCGACGGAATAAGTTCTTCCTTCACTCTCGCTATCCACTATCCAATATTTCTGGGGATTCTTATGAAAAAGATTATTCTTGCTTCGTTGCTGATGGTGTCGGTTTCGACCGCTTTTGCGCAAGCGGCATCTACCGCCTGCTCTTCCGGTACGGCGTCTACCGTACCTGGCGCGACCGACGCGCCGGTGGTTGTCCCAATGCGGCTTGCGGTGCTGTGGCCGAAGCACAAGCTGACTTGGGCATGACTGCGGCTGATGCCTACGGCGCCAGCAGCTGATTGGATGTAATGCAGGTCTAGCGCGCCTCCGGGCGCGCTTTTCATTTGTTTTTCCACTTTGAGGCGCAGGTTCCGCGATGTGGCAATTCTTCCTCTCGTCCTGGCGCGCCGGCTTTCGCAACCGGGCCTTCCTCGGCCTGTTCCTGCTCGGCATCGGCCTGGTTGGAATCGCCTATCTTTCCGCCTCGTTTTCGCCGCGCCAGCCGCGCACCGTCGCACTTGACGTCGGCCTCTCCGGGCTGCGCTTCAGCCTGGTGCTGTTTGCGATCACGCTGGTGCAGGATTTCGTCGGCAGGGAGATCGACCGCCGTGCGGTGATCCTGACCCTGAGTTATCCGATTGCCCGCTCCGGCTACCTGCTCGGACGTTACCTCGGCGTCCTCGCCCTGGTGGCGGTTGCGGCCGCCATCCTCGGTCTGCTGCTGTGGCTGGTCGTGATCCTGTCCGGCCTGCACTACGAACAGGAGAATCGCGTTCTGCTCGGCCTGCCCTACCTGCTGGCAGTGATAGGCATCTGGCTCGATGTCGCGGTGGTCACCGCCTTCACCCTGTGGGTGGCGTCCTTGTCCACCGTGGCGATGCTGCCCCTGGCGCTCGGTGCGATGTTCGCCATTGCCGGCCGGGCTTTCGGTCCGGTCGCGGATTACATCGCCCGTGGTGCCGATGGCGACAAGGTGCTGGCGGCACAATATGGGCCGCTGCTGGACATCGTGCGTTGGCTGCTGCCCGACCTGTCGCGGCTGGACTGGCGAGAGTGGCCGATGTACGGCCTGATGCCCGATGCGACCGCGATCGGTCTCGGCCTGCTGATGGCCGCCGTCTATATCGGCCTGATGGTGGGGCTGGCCGTACACTCCCTGTCCCGCCGCGAGTTTTCCTGACATGGCATTCCCGTCCCGCAACCGGGGCCTGCTGCTGGCGCTGGTCTG
>JAIOOZ010000329.1 GCA_021414185.1 Betaproteobacteria bacterium | reverse complement strand
ATGGAAGTCTGCGGCTGCAACGGCGTGTGCAAAGGCACCATCGTCAAGGCGATCAAGGAGCAGGGGCTTTTCACGCTCGATGACGTGCGCAAGCATACGAAAGCATCGAGCTCATGCGGGTCGTGCACCGGTCTGGTCGAACAGATACTTGCTTCCACCGTCGGCGGTGCCTATCAGCCTGCGGAAACCAAGAACAAACCGGTCTGCGGCTGCACCGAGCACACGCACGAAGAAGTGCGGCGCACGATACGCGAGCAACATCTGTTGTCCATTCCGGTGGCGATGCAGTTCATGGAATGGGGCACGCCCAACGGCTGCGCGACGTGCCGGCCGGCGCTCAATTACTATTTGCTTTCGACCTGGCCGCACGAAGCGCAGGACGACCCGCAGTCGCGCTTCATCAACGAACGCGCGCACGCAAACATTCAGAAAGACGGTACCTATTCGGTGGTCCCGCGCATGTGGGGCGGCACCACGAATGCGGCCGAGCTGAGACGCATTGCCGACGTGGTCGACAAATACAAGATACCGGCGGTGAAAGTGACCGGCGGCCAGCGCATGGACCTGCTGGGCGTGAAAAAGGAAGACCTGCCCGGCGTCTGGCGCGATCTCGATATGCCGTCCGGCCACGCTTACGCGAAGGCGCTGCGCACCGTGAAGACCTGCGTGGGGTCGGAGTGGTGCCGCTTCGGCGTGCAGGATTCGACCAATATGGGCATAGAGCTCGAGAAGGACTTGTGGCGCATGTACGCGCCGCACAAGGTGAAGCTGGCGGTGTCGGGCTGCCCGCGCAACTGTGCCGAAGCGACGATCAAGGACGTCGGCGTGATCGGCGTCGAATCGGGCTGGGAAATTTACGTCGCCGGCAATGGCGGCATCAAGGCCGAGGTTGCGCAGTTCCTGTGCAAAGTAAAGACGCACGAGGAGGTGCTCGAGTATTCAGGGGCATTCCTGCAGCTGTACCGCGAGGAAGCGCGCTATCTCGACCGCACGGTGCACTACGTCGCGCGCGTCGGACTCGACTATATCAAGCAGCGCGTGGTGGAAGATGGCGAAAACCGCAAGGCCCTTTACGCGCGTTTGCGTTTCACGCTGCAGGGCGAGCCCGATCCGTGGCGCGAACGGGCGCAGGGAACCGCAGCGCGTGAATTCGAAATGCTGGAGGCATGACGCCATGAGCCTGCCGGAGCGCGTGGCCGTGACTGTCGCGGGTGGGTCTGCCGTGCATCATGATGCATCTGCAGCAACGACGGAGATCAATGTGGACGGTTGGCAGAAAGTGTGCGCGCTGGAGGCGATCCCGATGCTTGGCGCGCGCGTGGTGAAAAGCGCGCAGGGCAATATCGCGGTTTTCCGCACGGCGGACGACGCAGTGTTCGCGCTCGACGACAAGTGTCCGCACAAAGGCGGCCCGTTGTCGCAGGGCATAGTGTTCGGGCGCAAGGTCGCCTGCCCATTGCATAACTGGAACATCGGTCTTGAGGATGGCAACGCGGTTGCGCCAGATAAGGGCTGCACGCGGTCGCACCCGGTCAAGGTAGAGGACGGCGCGGTTTTTTTGCAGGTCGCGGCACTTCCTCCGCAATAGCTTTTTTCCGCAATGCCGCTGTCATTGCCGGCCGCCGCGTCAACGGCGCCGCCTGCGTTGTGCTAAACTTCACGCGTTGCGGGCAATCACAACCAAATCAACCAAAGGAGCGGTGCCATGGGCGCTTTTTTCTCGTCACTCGGCAGAACGATAATTGCGGGTTTTGTAATACTGATCGTCATCATACTGGCGGTGAGCGGTATGTCCGAAGGGGGTGTCCGGGGCAGCGATCTGTTCGTCGTGCGCTGGCTGCACGTAATGGCGGGCGTGATGTGGATAGGCCTGCTGTGGTACTTCAACTTCGTGCAGACGCCTTCGATGCCGAAGATTCCGGACGAGCAGAAACCCGCCATCAGCAAGGTGATTGCGCCGGCGGCGCTGTTCTGGTTCCGCTGGTCGGCGCTGGTCACGATGGTCCTCGGCCTGCTGCTGGCGTATATGAGCCACTACCTCATGGCGGCCATGACCCTGACGAAGGGCTTTCACGCGATCGGCATCGGCATGTGGCTGGGGCTGATCATGGCGTTCAACGTCTGGATGATCATCTGGCCGAACCAGAAAAAAGCGCTGGGTATCGTGACGGTGTCCCCGGAGGAAAAGGCCGCGGCCGCCAAGATGGCCGGCATGACGTCGCGCATCAATACCATGTTGTCGATCCCGATGCTGTTCTGCATGGTCGCGCAGTCGCACGGCGGTCTGTAATCCGTATTTGAAGCAGCTCCCGCCCGGCGGGGGAGGCTGAAGAAAAAGCGCACGGCTTGCCCGTGCGCTTTTTTATTGCCCCGGCGGCGCGTCTTTCAAACCGTCCAGCTTTGCGCCGGCCTTGATGCCGCGCTTCAGATAGGTGTTCATCATCCAGAAGCTTTGCGGCTGGGCATGGGGGAACACGAACAGCATGCCGCGGTTCTCCGGCATCATGCGCCGGTGCATGAGCCCGGTGGCGCGGGTGCCGTCGTTGGCCGCCACTTCCGCGGTCAGTTTATGGCCCTGGATGGCAAGCGCGATCTCGGGCAGCGCCGCGTCGGCATAAGCGCAGGCGTGGCAAACGGTGAAAATCAGTATGGCGAGCAGTTTTTTCATGGTGTTCATGGGTTGCAGTGAATAACGCATCAGCCCGCCGTTGCGCTGACCAGCCAGTCGGTAATGGCGTCGAGGACGGGGTCGACATCGCCGACTGCGGGCAGCAAAGTGAGTTCGACGCCGGGATGGCCGGCGCGGATGTCGTCCAGAATCTTCGGCAAGTCGTTCTTCAGGTGCCCGCCCTGCGCCATGAACAGCGGCGCGATCTTGATTGACCGGTAGCCGGTCAGCACGAGTTTCGCGACGGCATCGGCGAGCGCCGGTTTCATGATTTCCAGAAACGCCAGTTCAACCGCGACGCCCGGTTGCCGCGCTTCGAGCAGACGCTTGATCTTCCTGAACGGCTGCGCCCACTCGGGATCGCGCGCGCCATGGGCGAAGAGAACTATTGCTGATTTATTCGTAGTATTCATTCAAAACGTTTGAACCGCCAAGACGCCAAACCCGCCAAGAGAAACAAAAATATTCAAAAATAATAAATTGTAAAAACACCGAGCGATTTATCGATTCTGGAACCAGGAATCTTTAAGCATTATTAATATGTTTTTCCTTGGCGCGCTTGGCGTCTTGGCGGTTGCATCAATGTTTGCCAGTACTTCCGAAGCCGCCGGCGCCGCGCGAGCTTTGCGAGCGTCGAAACGAAAAGCTGTCCCTGGTAATCGGAATCGATGAGCCCGACGAGGTTGCCGAGCACGATGCCGTGCTTGTGGCCAAGCCCCGAGCGCGGCAGCACTACCGCCGCGAGGCCCGGGTCGGCGAGGTGGATGGCGATCCCGGTCGGCACCAGTTCGGTCTGGCCGGGCGCCAGAGTGATGGGTTTATCTATGCACGCGCGCAGGTCGAGTCCGGCGGATCCGGCCGTCGCGTATTGCGGCAGCTGATCGCGCATGCGCGGATCGAGGATTTTGACGTCGAGTTTTTTCATTAGATGCAGAATTTAACCGCCAAGACGCCAAGACTGCCGAGAAGATCAAAAGCTAAATACCGGGATATAAACGCTTGAAATTTTTACGAGGCTTTTACTTATTGTGTGCCAATGGCTCTGTGCCAACTATTTGATTCGGTTTTTTCTTGGCGGTCTTGGCGTCTTGGCGGTTCACCGGCTTTTGTTTTTTCGGGATTTATAACGCTTGGCAATGTGTGCGACGAGCTGGCGTGCGATTTCCGGCTTGGACGCGCGCGGCAGGGTGTGCGTGCCAATGTCGTCGAGCAACGTGACTTCGTTGTCGTCCGCGCCGATGGCGTCCTGCGCGAGATTGGCGACCATCAGCGGCACCTTCTTCCTGCGCCGCTTGGCGTCCGCGAATTCGTGCAGCTTCTGACTCTCCGCCGCGAAGCCGACGCAGAAGGGCGGTTTCGGCAGCGCCGCGACCCACGCCAGGATGTCGGGGTTGGGCACCAGCTTCAAATCGAGGTCCGCGCCGGTTTTCTTGATCTTTTGTTTGCTGGTTTTGGCGACGCGGTAATCGGCGACGGCCGCGACACCGATGAAAATATCCGCGGCCTTTGCGTGTTTCTTGACCGCTTCGAACATGTCACCGGCGCTTTCGACGCGCTCGACGCGGGCGGCAGCCGGCGCTTCAAGGCTGACAGGGCCCGTTACCAGCGTGACTTTCGCGCCGGCATCGAGCGCCGCGCGCGCAATCGCGTATCCCATCTTGCCTGAGCTGCGGTTGGTAATGCCGCGCACTGGATCGATCGCTTCAAAGGTCGGGCCGGCGGTAATCAGCACGTGCGTGCCGGTGAGGAACTTGGGCTGGAGGAATGCGGTAACGGCTTCGAAGATCTGCTGCGCTTCGAGCATGCGGCCCATGCCGACTTCGCCGCACGCCTGGTCTCCGCTCGCCGGACCGAGCAGGACGACGCCGTCGCGCGCGAGCTGCGCGACGTTGCGTTGCGTAGCTTTGTTCTCCCACATCTGCCGGTTCATCGCGGGTGCGACCAGCAGCGGACATTCGCGCGCGACGCACAGAGTCGAGAGCAGATCGTCGGCGAGACCGTTGGCCAGCTTGGCGAGGAAGTCGGTCGTTGCGGGCACGACCACGATGGCGTCCGCGCCGCGCGACAATTCAATATGCGCCATGTTGTCGGCAATGCGCGCGTCCCACATGTCTGTGAAAACGGGCTTGCCGGAGAGCGCCTGCATGGTAACCGGCGTAATGAACCCGCACGCCGCCTCGGTCATGACGACCTGCACTTCGATGCCGTCTTTGATGAGCAGGCGCACGAGGTCCGCCGCCTTGTAGGCAGCGATCCCGCCGGTGATGCCCAGCACGATGCGTTTTTGGCGCATTTCCACTATCGATTCAGCCATTTCCGTAATGCGAGCGCAAGAGTGTAAACCATATTATGCGGCGCACAAAACCGTGGTGAAAGGCAGCCTAACGGCCTCCTATAACCTTAGGCCTAGGTACTGGCTGCAGTCCGCCGCGTTAATGGCATATAGGTTCTGTCATTGGGGGGGCAAATGGCGATTACGGATTGGCCAATCGATGACCGGCCGCGAGAGAAACTGCTGGCCAAGGGCGCGGACGCCCTGTCGGATGCCGAACTGCTGGCGATATTTTTGCGTACCGGAATACAAGGCAAAAGCGCGGTCGATCTGGCGCGCGATTTGTTGACGCGCTCCGGCTCGTTGTCTGCATTGTGTTCGGCCGGCGAGGCAGACGTGTGCGAATTGCCCGGTATGGGGCAGGCCAAGTACGCGCAGTTGCAGGCGGTGATGGAAATGGCGCGCCGCGCG
>JAIOOZ010000328.1 GCA_021414185.1 Betaproteobacteria bacterium | reverse complement strand
TTTTCCTTGGTGGCGAGTTCGTCGCGCGGCGCGATCCACACCACGTTGCCATTCTTGCGCATGTCGAGGCCCTTGGTCTGCAGGATGATGTCGAGGGCCTGATCCCACGGCACGTCCTTCAGCCGCAGCGTGAGGTTGCCGCCGACCGTGTCGCTGGTGATG
This sequence comes from Betaproteobacteria bacterium, assembly GCA_021414185.1. Taxonomy (GTDB): domain Bacteria; phylum Pseudomonadota; class Gammaproteobacteria; order Burkholderiales; family SG8-41; genus PALSA-1004. The sequence goes on along the minus strand of JAIOOZ010000328.1, from coordinate 42,534 downwards.
AAGTTGAACCCGGTGAAGTCGGCGATCACCTGCAGCACCGCGCGCACTTCCACGTTCTGGAAGTTGAGCGACAGCTTCTCGCCGGTATAACCGACGCGCGAACCCTGGATCAGCTTGGTCGGGTCTTCGACGATCGGTTTGATTTCGACGATGAACTGGTTGTTCGTCTGGTAGGCCGAGTGTTCCCACAGCCCTTTGGGCTCGATCGAAATGCGCGATCCGCCGCCTTGCACGAATGCGTCCACGGTCTGCACCGGCGTTGCGAAGTCGACCACGTCCAGGCGGCGCTCGAGGTTCTTCGGCAAAGCGGTGTTCATGAAGTCGATGATCAGGTTGCGTCCCTGCTGGCGCAAATCGATGCCCACGCTGCTGTCCGACAGGTCGATCACGATGCGGCCTTCGCCGTTCGGCCCGCGGCGGAAACTGATGTCGCGCAAAGTGTGGCGCGTGTCGTCCGCTTTCGCTTCCGCGAAATGCGACGTAATCGGGGTTGCCGCGACCGCGTCGCCGCTGGCCGTCTGCAGGGTGATGAACAGGGTTTTACCGTCGATTTTGGTGTCGTAGCCGAGCGTTTTGGAGAGATTCATCACCAGCCGGGTACGGTCGCCGGCCTGCACGATGTTCATGTTGCGCAGGTCGCCATCGCCGACTTCCTGCGAGTTCTTGCCGAGCGCGTTTACGGTATTCGGAAAGTCGAATGCGATCCGCGGCGGATTGGTGATGGTGAACCCGGCCGGGGGATTGGCGAGCGGCTGGCGCAGCGTGATGCGAATGACGGTGTTGCCGCCTTGCTGCCCGGCCACGGTTATCGCCTCGATGCCGTTGGCTTCGGGGTTCGCGCTTTGCGCCCAGGCCGCGAAATTCGCGGTCAAGCCGACGCTGACTGCAAGCACAAGGCCAAGCACCGTTTTCAATAAGTTGTCCGAGAATTTCATAATGCCTCCTGATATGTTCGGCCGGCCGCTGATGCGGTAGTTGCGGCCACTACTGCTGCACCGATTCATTTGCCTGCATCCTCTGCCAGCGTCAGCGTGCTGACACGCTCGGTCCAGTCGCCGCCGCTGTCCTGCACGATTTCCTTCAATTTGATCGTCGATTCCGAAATTTCCGTGATCAGGCCGAAATTCTGTCCAAGATAGTTGCCGGACTTGACCCGGAACAGGTTGTTGTCAGGGCTTTTCACCAGCGCGTAGGTCGCCTTGTTCTGCTGCAGCGTGCCGACCATGCGCAGGTTCTCCAGCGGATACGCTTCAAGCGGTTCTTTGCGGCGCGCGAGGTCCGGCTGGATACCGCCGCCGGCGAGGGTCTTCGGCGGCTCGATCTTGCGCGGCTTGAACGGATCGACCAGGTTGTAGGCGTCATACGTGAAAGGCTCGTACGGCTTGACGTCGGGCAGCGGCGGAATTCTGCCGTGCGGCAGATTTTCCGATTCTTTCACGAACTGCCGCAGATCCGAATACGATTCCCCGCCGCAGGACGCGAGGCCCAGGCAAATCAACATTGGAATAAGAATTCGCCGGATCATTTTTTGGCCGCCGCTGCTTTACCCGCTTTGTCCTTGGCGGTTTTCTTTGCCTTCGCAATTTCTTCTTCGTCGAGATAGCGGTAAGTCTTCGCGATCGCGTCCATCGTCAATCCACCCTCCTTGGGGCTCAGGGCGAGGCTGACATCGTTCAACAGCACGATGCGCGACAGTTTCGAAATGTCGCTCGCGAAGGCGCCCATGTCGTGGTAGCTGCCGGTGACCTTGATACTGATCGGCAGTTCCGCGTAAAACTCGGACAGCGTTTCGTTGGCCGCGGGTTTGAACAATTCGAATTGAAGCCCACGTCCCAGTCCGGCCTGGTTGATGTCGGTCAGCAAGGCTTCCATCTCGGATTTGCTGGGCAGTTGTTTGAGCAGCGTGCCGAACGATTTCTCGATATCGGCCAGCTGCTTGCGGTAAGCGTCGAGATCGATCGCCTGCTTCTTCTTGTCGATGAACGTGGTGCGCAGCGTCTGTTCTTTTTTCAGGGAGGCGTCAATCGACTCGAGCTGCCCCTGCCAGTCCAGAAAGTAGCTGCCGACGATAATGCCGATGAACGCGAGCAACAGGATGCCGAGCTTGGGCAGCGCCGGCCAGCTGCCGATGCTCTTGGGGTCGAGGCGCCGGAGATCGTCTAAGGTCATCATTTTTTGGTTTCCGCGGGAGGTGCGCCTTTGGCCGGAGCGCCAGGTGCGACGACTTGCGCGGTCGGTATGGCGGCGCCGGCGGCAGCAGCCGGTTTCTTGCCGGCGGCCGGGTCTTCCTTGCTGCGCGCCAGCGAAACGGCGAGGCTGAATTCACTCAGGCGCGAGGTCTTGTCCTGAATTGCGTGAATTTCGATCAGGCTCGGCTTCTCGAGATAAGGCGATGACTCGAGGTTGCGCATGAACGTGGAGACGCGGGCGTTCGATTGGGCAAAGCCGTTGACGGCGACCCGGGCGCCTTTTTGCTGGACGCTTTTCAGGTACACCCCGTCCGGCAACTGGCGCACCAGCTGATCCAGCAGGTAAACCGTTTCTGCGCGATTGGCCTGCAACGATTCGACGATTTTCTTGCGCTGCAGCAACGCGGTGGTTTGTTCCTGGACTTTCTTGATTTCTTCAATCTGCTTGTCCAGCGCGGCAATTTCGGTTTCGAGGTAGGTATTGCGCCCGTTCTGCTCTTCGAGCTGGCCGCCCAGATAGCTGTGGGTCGCAAACCACACGGTCGCGCCCAGTCCCGCCACGGCGCCGACCATGATGAAGAATTCTTTTTGCTGCTGTTTGCGCCGGATCTCGCGATGCGGCAGTAGGTTGATGCGTATCATGCGTCGAATCTCCGCATCGCAAGACCGCAGGCCACCATCAGCGACGGCGCGTCGGTGGCGAGGTTCTTCGGCCTGATTTTCGACGACAGCGCCATGTTCGCGAACGGATTGGCGATCATGGAGGGAACCGACGTGCGGCGCGTCGTGACTTCATCGATGCCCGGGATGGCGGCGCAGCCGCCGGCGAGCAATATGTGGTTCACCTGGTTGTATTGCGTCGAGGTGAAGAAAAACTGCAGCGCGCGCGCGACTTCCAGTCCCAGCGTATCCATGAACGGCGCCAGCACCTCGGCGTCATAATTGTCGGGCAGGCCACCGGCGCGTTTGGCGGCTTCCGCTTCTTCCGGCGACATGCCGAAAGCGCGCTGGATCTCCTGCGTCAGGGTATTGCCGCCGAACGGCTGCTCGCGCATGTAGATCGACTGGCCGTTGCGCAGCACATTAAGATTCATCATCGTGGTGCCGACGTCGACGATGGCGATGTTCTGGTCTTTGCCGTTTTCGGGCAGTGCGCGTTCGATCAGCTCGAACGCGGTCTGAATGGCGAAAGATTCGATGTCCACGACCATCGCCTTCAAGCCGGCGGCTTCGGCGGCGGCGACGCGGTCTTCGATTTTCTCCTTGCGCGACGCTGCGATCAGCACCTCCACGTCGTCTGGACTGTTGGGCGCGGGCCCGATCACCTGGAAATCGAGGTTGACTTCGTCCAGCGCAAACGGAATGTACTGGTTGGCTTCGGTTTCGACTTGCAGTTCGAGTTCGCTTTCCAGCTGGCCGGCCGGGACCACGATTTTTTTCGTGATGACTGCCGCGGAGGGCAGCGCGAGCGCGAGGCCCTTGATATTCGTGCCCATGCGCTTCCAGCCGCGCTTCAGGCAATCGCTGACCGCTTCCAGATTATTGATATTGCCGTCAACCACTGCGTCGCGCGGCAGCGGCTCGATCGAATAGCGCTCGACCCGGTAGACGTTCTTGCCGACTTCGGCAATCTCGACCAGTTTGACCGATGACGAGCTGATATCGCAGCCGATCAACGGGGGCGCTTTCGACTTGAACAGGCGCTCTAGAAATTCGAGGTTAAAGTTCACTTTTCCCTTAAGCGTAGGCCGGTTAGGAGCAGTTTATATAATTTACATTAAATGCTAACAACAACTAACTAGCATGTAAAGTAATTCCGCGCCGTTCCTTTTAACGGATGCACGGCTTATAATGTGCCGAATTCGCTTTATGTCTTAACTATTTAGCGTGTGCCGGCACGGCCCGCTTTTACTCTCCCCAACCCACATGTTAAGCCGTTGTTTTTTTACAACAATCAACTTTTTGTCCGGTTAGGCTATGTTTTCCCGCTGGTGGTCCTTTCCCCTTGCCCTGCTGTTGTCCGCTGTCGCCGCTGGCGTCTTAGTTATTGTTTTTATTGTAGTAATTGTCTGGCCGACGCTTCCGGATATCGATGTTCTGACCAATTATCAACCCAAGGTTCCGCTACGCGTATATAGCAGCGAGGGATTGCTGATCGGGGAGTTCGGGGAGGAGCGGCGCGCGGTGGTCAAGATCGCAGCCGTGCCCAAGGAGATGCGCGAGGCCATACTCGCGGCCGAGGACGAGAGGTTTTACCAGCACGGCGGGGTCGATTATGTCGGTGTCATTCGCGCCGCGCTGTCGAATTTCGTGTCCGGCGGGGCGCGCCAGGGTGCCAGCACCATCACCATGCAGGTTGCGCGCAATTTTTTTCTGTCCAAGGAAAAAACCTTTACGCGCAAATTTAACGAAATGCTGCTCGCGTTCAAGATCGAGCACGGTCTCGCCAAGGACCAGATACTCGAGCTCTATATCAATCAGATCTATCTCGGCCAGCGCGCGTACGGATTCGCCGCGGCCGCGCAAATTTATTTCGGCAAATCGCTCGATCAGCTGAACGTCGCTGAGATGGCCATGCTCGCAGGCCTGCCCAAGGCGCCATCGAGCTTCAATCCGGTCGTCAATCCCAAGCGTGCGAAATTGCGCCAGCAATACGTTTTGCGGCGCATGCGCGAACTCGATTTTATTTCCGACGAGCAATGGCAGGCGGCGGACAAGCAGGTGCTCACCGTCAAGAAATATGTCAACGAGTTCGCGGTCAAGGCCGACCACTTCGCGGAAATGGTGCGGCAGGTTCTGTACGAGCGTTTTCAGGACGACATTTACACGCGCGGATTCAAGGTCTACACGACACTCTCCGCCACGCATCAGAACGCGGCTTACGCAGCCGTGCGCGCCGGCGTCATCGACTACGATCATCGTCACGGTTATCGCGGCGCGGAAAGTTACGTCGAACTCGGCCCGCAACCGACGGACGAGGATTTCGAAGATGCGCTGCAGGATGAAACCGAAAGCGATGACATTTATCCGGCACTGGTGCTCGACGCCAACGTGCGCGCGGTCAAAATCTATCGCAAGGGCGGCGAGACGCTGGAAATCAGCGGCGAGGGCCTCAAGTTTGCGCAGAAAATGCTGGGCGACAAGTCACCCGCCAATCAGCGGGTGCGGCGCGGTGCGGTCATCCGTATACAGAAGGACGAAAAAGGCCATTGGCAGATCACGCAATTGCCGCAGGTCGAGGCCGCGCTGGTATCGACCGATCCGGCCGACGGCGCCATCCGCGCGCTGGTAGGCAGTTTCGATTTCGCGCGCAACAAATACAATCACGTCACGCAGGCGCTGCGTCAAGCGGGCTCGAGTTTCAAGCCGTTTGTTTATTCGGCCGCGCTGGAGAAAGGTTTCACGCCGGCCACCATCATCAATGATGCGCCGCTGGTGTTCGATGCGAGCCAGACCGGCTCGGAGCCGTGGGAGCCGAAGAACTTCGACGGCAAATTCGAAGGCCCTATGCGCATGCGCACGGCGCTGGTCAAATCCAAGAACCTGGTGTCTGTGCGCATACTGCAGGCCATCACGCCGCAGTATGCACAGGACTACATCACGCGCTTCGGGTTCGAAGCAAAATATCATCCGCCCTATCTGACGATGGCGCTCGGCGCCGGCAACGTCACGCCCATGCAAATGGTCGGCGCTTACGGCGTATTTGCCAACGGCGGCTATCGCGTGCCGCCGTATTTCATCGCGCGCGTCGAAGATATGAAGGGCAATATCGTCGCGCAGGCGCGGCCCGAGCGGGCCGGAGAATCCGCCGAGCGCGCGATCGACGCGCGCAACGCGTTCATCATGACCAATATGCTGCAGGACGTGGTAAAGATGGGCACTGCGACGCGCGCCATGCAACTCGGTCGCACCGATCTCGCCGGCAAGACCGGCACCACCAACGAATTTGTCGATGCGTGGTTTTGCGGATTCGGCAGCGGGCTGGTGGCGGTTGCCTGGATAGGTTTCGACAACCCCCATACGCTGGGCCACAACGAGACCGGCGGGCAGGCCGCGCTGCCGATGTGGATCTCCTACATGGGCAAGGTGATGAAAGGCGTCGAAGAACAGCCGCGCGTCGTTCCCGAGGCAGTTGTGCAAGCACGCATCAATCCGGAAAGCGGACTGCGCGATCCCGACGGCCGCATCGCGGAGTATTTTTATCAGGAATTTCTGCCCGCCGAGCGCGATGGCGAAGCGTCGGCGCCGGCTGCAGCGCCGGGCGCCGTAAAGCCGCCGGAAGAAGTCAAAAGCCAGTTGTTCTGAACCCGCCATGGCGCGCGATACCGGCCGCAACCAGCTGCGTGAAAGCATCGCGCATGTTGCCGCGCGCCTGATGGCCGAAGACGGCATCGAAGACTACGCGCAGGCCAAACGCAAAGCGGCGCGTCAGGTCGGCGCGGCCGATACGCGGCAAATGCCCAACAATGACGAGATAGATGCGCAGCTCAGGCTTTATCGCGAGCTCTATCAGAACGGCCATACCGCGCAACTGCGCGAGTTGCGGCAACTGGCGCTCGCCATCATGCGCGAACTGGCCGCGTTCAATCCGCACCTGATCGGTTCGGTGCTGAGAGGCAGCGCCGGCAGCAATGCCGACATCCAGCTGCAGCTATTTAACGACAATGCCAAGAGCGTCGAGCACTTTCTGCTCGGCCGTGATATTCGTTTTCGCAGCGCCGAGACGCGCCTTTTTGCCGGCGACATGCCGCTCGCTGCGCCGGTATTGATTTTCAACCGCGATGGTTACGACGTGCACCTGACGTTGCTGTCGCCGCGCGACCTGCGCCTGCCGCTGAAGACCAGCATCGCGGGCAAGCCGATTGAAAGGGCGAAGGCCGACGCGGTGGAAGCCCTGATTGCAGAAACCTGAAACTCAGCCGCGCTCTTTCAGCCAGGTAGCGGCCGCGACGGCGAAATAAGTGAGTATCGCGTCGGCGCCCGCGCGCTTGAACGCGGTGAGGGCTTCCAGCACGCATTTTTCTTCTTCGAGCCAGCCGTTCTGGATCGCCGCCATCAGCATCGAGTATTCGCCGCTGACCTGATACACACAGGTCGGCGCCTTGAATTCGTCTTTGACGCGACGAATCACATCGAGGTAAGGCATGCCGGGCTTGATCATCACCATGTCGGCGCCTTCGGCGAGATCGAGGCCGACTTCCCACAACGCTTCGTTGCTGTTGGCGGGATCCATCTGGTAGTTGAACTTGTTGCCGCGGCCCAGTTGCGAAGACGAACCGACCGCATCGCGAAAAGGACCGTAAAACCCCGAGGCATATTTGGCCGCGTAAGCGAGTATGCGCGTGTGAATATAGCCTTTGGCGTCGAGTGCCGCGCGTATCGCGCCGATGCGCCCATCCATCATGTCGGAAGGGGCGACGATGTCAACGCCGGCTGCCGCGTTGACGAGCGCCTGGCGTTGCAGCACCGCGATCGTTTCATCGTTGAGCACGTAGCCCGATTTGTCGATCACGCCGTCCTGCCCATGGGTGGTGTAGGGATCAAGCGCGACGTCTGTGATCACGCCCAGTTCCGGAAAACGCTTTTTCAGCGCGGCAACCGCGCGCGGCACCAGTCCTTTCGGGTTGGTCGCTTCACGGCCATCGGCGGTTTTTTTGCCGCGCTCGATGGCGGGGAAAATCGCCAGCGCCGGAATGCCGAGCTCAACACAGTGTTCGGCGTGTGCCAGCAGTTTGTCTACTGTATAGCGCCGGATGCCGGGCATTGAGTTGATCGGTTCGGTGCGCCGCGTGCCGTCGATCACGAAGACCGGATAAATCAGGTCGTCGGTGGTCAAACGGTTCTCGCGCGTGAGCCGGCGCGAAAATTCGTCACGGCGGTTGCGCCGCATCCGGCGTTGCGGAAATTTGCCCAGGATTTTCATGAAAAAGACACAAGTAATTGAAACATATGTGGTATTTTTTTAAATGGCGAGGGAACTCACGGGAATTATAGTAGTCCTAGAAATAGACGGCGTTTAATCGTCTCCCGCTTCTCCTCCCTGAGCGGGCGCCTTAATCTTTATTAAGGCTTCACCCCCGGTTTTACTCCCCTTTAACCGGGGGTTTTTTATTCCCGCCAACGCTCAACCAGCGTTGGATTTGTTTGGCGGCGTCTGCGATACCGATTTTGCGCGTGCTGGAAAATAGCTGCGCGCTGCAATTCACGTAGTCGCGCGCCAACGCGGCGTTAACCTCGCGCAGAGTCGCGTTGGCCTTCTGCTGACCGAGCTTGTCCGCTTTGCTCAGCAGAATATGCACCGGCACGCCGGTCGGTTTCAACCAGTTTATCAACTGTTGGTCGAGTTCGCGCAGCGGGTGGCGAACGTCCATGATCAGGATCACGCCGCGCAGGCACGCTCGCGTTTGCAGGTAGCCGCCGACCAGGTCATGCCAATGCGCGCGCGCTGCCGCCGGCACTGCTGCATAGCCGTAACCGGGCAGGTCGACGAGATAGCGGTCGGGGCCGACGCTGAAAAAATTAATATGCTGGGTGCGGCCCGGCGTTTTGCTGACGAAGGCCATGCGATTGCGCTGCGCCAGCGCATTAATCGCGCTCGATTTGCCGGCATTGGAACGGCCGGCGAACGCGACTTCCGCGCCGTGCGCGGACGGCAGCGTATGCAAATCCGCAACGGTAGTGACGAATTCAATATTGCGCAGCGTGGACATTGCGACCGTAGCCTAGCCTGTAAGGGGGGATTTCGATAGAATACGGCGTTTTCGTCAGGTTGCAACGTGGTAAGGGAGATCCCATGAGATTTATTACGGTGCTGCTGGGTTTGTTCTGCGCAGCCTATGTTCCGCTCGGCCACGCTGCCGAGCCGGCGGCCAAAACAGATCCGGCACAGGCGCAAGCGATTGTGACCAAGGTATGCGCCGCCTGTCATGCTGCGGACGGCAACAGCCCAAGCCCCGCCAATCCGGTGCTCGCCGGGCAGCACGCCGACTATATCGCAAAGCAACTTGCCGACTTCAAAGCCAACAAGGAACGCAAAAATCCCGTCATGCTCGGCATGTCGGCCGCGCTGTCCCCCCAGGACATGAAAAATCTGGGTGCTTATTTCGAAGCGCAGAAACCGAAAACCCGCGCTGCCAAAGATCCGGCGCTGGTCAAGCTGGGCCAGCAGATTTATCGCGGCGGAATCATGAGCAAAGGTGTGGCTGCCTGCGCGTCCTGCCATGGACCCAGCGGCGCCGGAATTCCGGCGCAGTTTCCGCGCGTGGCCGGCCAGTATGCCGAATATACCGTCGCCCAACTGCAGGGGTTCCGCGCGGGCGAGCGTGCCAACGATCCAAACCGCATGATGCGCGCGGTTGCTGCCCGTTTGTCGGATGCGGAAATCAAAGCAGTGTCTGAATATATGGCGGGACTGCGTTGACGCGCGAGCAAATCAACTAAAAAAGGCGGCCAAGGCCGCCTTTTTTATCGGGTGCGCGCTGCAACTCAGGCGGCGCCGGAAAAATAGTGCCGCGCCGCCGCCAGCGTTTGCTCGATATCGGCGGCACTGTGCGCGGACGAAACAAAGCCAGCTTCAAAAGCTGATGGCGCCAGATAAATGCCTTGCTCGAGCATGGCATGAAAAAAGCGATTGAATGCCGGTACGTCGCAAGTCATGACATCTGCAAAACATGACGGCGGTGTGGCGTGGAAGTAAAGGCCGAACATGCCGCCGATCGCCTGCGCCGAAAATGCGACGCCGCTGGCGCGGGCCGCAGCGGTCAAGCCGTCCGTCAAGGTGCGTGTGGCCGTTGCAAGCCGCGCGAAAAACTCCGGCGTATCGATGGCTTTGAGAGTTGCCAGTCCGGCAGCGACCGCCACCGGATTCCCTGACAGCGTGCCTGCCTGATACACGGGGCCGAGCGGCGCTATGCTTGCCATCACGTCGCGCCGGCCGCCGAAAGCGCCGAGTGGCATGCCGCCGCCTACGATTTTGCCCAACGTAACCAGATCCGCAGTGATGCCGAACAGGCCTTGCGCGCCCTGTGGGCCGACGCGAAAACCGGTCATCACTTCGTCGAATATCAGCAGCGTGCCGTGGCGTGTGCACAGGGCGCGCAGGGCGTCGAGAAAAGCGCGGTCAGGCATCACCAGATTCATGTTGCCGGCCACCGGCTCGACGATGACGCAGGCGAGTTTGTCGCCCTCGCGTGCGAAGGCGGCTTCCAGCATCGCGACGTTGTTGTATTCGAGTACCAGCGTGTGCGCGGCGGTTTCCGCCGGGACTCCGGCCGAACTCGGATTGCCGAACGTCAGCGCGCCGGAGCCGGCTTTGACCAGCAGGGCGTCGGCGTGGCCGTGATAACAGCCTTCGAACTTGACGATGCTGGAGCGGCCGGTGAATCCGCGCGCGAGCCGTATCGCGCTCATCGTCGCCTCGGTTCCCGAGCTGACGAGGCGCACCTGTTCCAGTCCCGGTACGCGCTGGCACAGCAATTCAGCCAGTTCGACTTCGGCCGCGGTCGGCGCGCCGAAACTCAAACCTCGAGCGACTGCCTGTTGCACGGCCGCGATGACTGCCGGATGCGCGTGGCCGAGTATCAGCGGGCCCCATGAACCGACATAGTCGATGTACTCTTTGCCGTCGGCGTCCCACATGCGGGCGCCGCTGCCGCGCGTGAAAAACCGCGGTGTGCCGCCGACCGAGCGAAACGCGCGGACCGGCGAATTGACCCCGCCCGGAATGACCTTCTGGGCTGCCGCAAATAATTCTTCGTTGCGAGACGTCATGTCTTTGCCGCTTGAAATAACTGACAGAAGTTGCGTGTCGCGAGCGCCGTATCGGGCGCCGCAAACACCGCGGATATTACTGCAATTGCATCGGCGCCGGCAGCTATGAGCTGGCCTGCGTTGTCCAGCGTGATGCCGCCGATAGCAACCACCGGCAGGCCAAACGCCCGCGCCGCCGGCAGCAAGGAGAGCGGCGCCCGCACTGCGCCGGGTTTGACGGACGACGCGAAAAAACTGCCGAATGCGACATAGTCAGCACCCTGGTCGGCGGCTACGCGCGCGCGCTGCAGATCGTCATAGCACGATGCGCCGATGATTTTGTCGCGGCCCAGCTGTGCGCGCGCAGCCGGTACTGCGGCATCATCGCCGCCTACATGCACGCCATCGGCGTCGAGCGCCCACGCCAGCGCGACATCGTCGTTGATGATGAGTGTGGCGCCATCGCGCCGGCACAGGTCGCGCAGCGCTTGAGCCTGCTCGCGGCGCGTGCTGTTATCGACGCCCTTGTTGCGGTACTGCAGCAAACGCGCGCCGGCGGCCAGCACCACTTCCACTTTGGCGACGAGCAACGCGGTGTCGGCGAGATCGGGCGTTACCGCGTAAAGCCCTTTAATCGGTGCCATCAGCGGGCTCATCCTCGCGCGCCCAGAACAGGCGGTCGGGAATGTGCTGCCCCATGCCGGGCCGGAACGCGGCCTTCAGGGTCTGCCACGTGTATTCCTGGGCGTCCTTTACCGCATCGCTGATGCTGAGGCCGTTGGCGATGGTCGCAGCAATCGCCGAAGCCAGCGTGCAACCCGACCCGTGGTAGCTGCCGGGCAACCGCTCCCAGCTGTCGGTGCGCACCACGCCATCCTGGCCGTAGAGCGTATTCACCACCAGCGGTGTATTTTCGTGCGTGCCGGTGATCAGCACATATTCGCAGCCCATGGCGAGCAGGCGGCGCGCGCATTCGGCGAGATCGAGTTCATCCTCGCCGTCTTCCTGGGTGAGACGGCGCGCCTCTATGCTGTTCGGCGTGAGGATGGTGGTCTGCGGTATCAGCAATTCGCGCAGCGCCGAAATCATCTCTTCGGTGACGAGTTCATCGCCACGGCCGGATGCGAGCACCGGGTCGAGGACCAGCGGAATTTCGGGATAATCGGAAACCACTTCCGCGATGGCGGATATATTTTCGGAACTGCCGAGGAGGCCGATCTTGAATGCAGCGACCGGCATGTCTTCGAGCACGCAGCGCGCCTGGTCGGCCACCCACTCGGCCTCGAGCGCCATCACCTCTTCGACGCCCATGGTGTCCTGGATCGTGATGGCGGTGACCACCGACAGCGGATGACAGCCCATGCTAGCCAGCGTCATGACGTCGGCCTGCAGGCCGGCCCCGCCGCTCGGATCGGTCGCCGCGAACGCGAGTACGATCGGCGGCAATGCGGATGGCGTTGACGGGTCCATGCTACAGGCGGGATTTATTGTTCAAAAGGCGGGCATGTCGCTAAAATAACATTTTAACCTGATTAGCAAGCGACTATGACCACCACGGACGTGAATGTTTTCAAAACCTATATGTGCCTCATCTGTGGCTTCATCTACGACGAGGCCGCCGGCCTGCCGGACGAGGGCATCGTGCCGGGCACGCGCTGGGAAGATGTGCCGATGAACTGGACCTGTCCCGAATGCGGCGCGCGCAAGGAAGATTTTGAAATGGTGCAGGTGTGAGATTTCTGCATACCATGTTGCGCGTCGGCGATCTCGACCGCGCGATCGCCTTTTACACGCAGGTGCTGGGCATGCGGCTCTTGCGCCGCAAGGACTATCCCGACGGCCGCTTCACCAATGTGTTCGTCGGTTACGGCGACGAAGCGAATGAAGCGGTCGTCGAGCTCACGCATAACTGGGACACTAGGAGTTACGAGCCCGGCACCGGCTTTGGCCATCTCGCCGTCGAAGTTGACGACGCCTACAAGGCCTGTGAAGAAGTCAAAAAACGCGGCGGCAAGGTTGCGCGCGAAGCCGGGCCGATGAAACATGGCACCACCGTGATCGCGTTTGTCGAAGACCCGGACGGTTACAAAATCGAATTCGTGCAGCGCAAGACCTAGTTCTGCGCATCGTTGTTGTTGATCGCCCTCAGGCGATTTCGTTTTCTTTCCCTGTTTGCGCGCCCACGTAGTCCGCGAGGGCGACGAATTGCGCAACCGATAACTCCTGCGCGCGCGCAGTCGGCGCGATACCGAGCGCGTCGAATGCCGCATCCGGCATATATTTTCTGAGCGAGTTGCGCAGCGTTTTGCGCCGTTGCGAGAAAGCGGCCACCACCAGATTGGCAAACAGCGCTTCATCGCGCGCCACGCACGGCCGCGGCCGCAGCGGCATCAGGCGGACGACCGCCGAGTCGACCTTGGGCACTGGGTCGAAAGCGCTGGCCGGTACGTCGAGCAATTTTTCCATCTCGAACCGGTATTGCAGCATCACCGACAGGCGGCTGTAGTCGCTGTCGCCGGGGGCGGCGACCATGCGTTCGACGACTTCTTTTTGCAGCATGACATGGATATCACGGATGCGGTCGCTGCAGCCCGCGAGATGAAACAAGAGCGGCGTCGAAATGTTGTAAGGCAGGTTGCCGATGATGCGCAGCCCGCTGCCGAGCGCCGTGAAATCGAACTGCAGCACATCCACGGCGTGCAGATCGAGACGCGCGCCGAATTCCTGCTGCAGGCCCTGCGCGAGATCGCGGTCGATTTCTATCGCATGCAGTTTTCCTGCCGCAGCCAGCAGCGGGCGTGTCAATGCGCCCAACCCGGGTCCGATTTCGACCAGGCATTCGCCGGGCGCGGGACGTATCGCCGCGACTATCGCTGCAATCGCGCCGGCGTCGACCAGAAAATTCTGGCCGAATCTTTTGCGTGCCTGATGCTTCACGCTGCTGCGCTGCGGGCGGTCAGGCGCGGCCGCGGGCGAGGCATCGCCAGCACGCAATCGAAGTTGCGCAGGCGTTCCGGATTGAACAAGGTGTCGGCGGGCAGCGGCCCGGTCAGCTGCATGCCTTCCTGCCGCAGGCTCTCGACGACCGGAATGATGACGTCGATTTCTTCGCGCCCGAGGTGCCCCGATTCGCCGGCATGCGGATTGAGGCCGGCGACCGCGATGCGCGGCGAACCGACGCCAAAACGCGTGATCAGGTCGCGGTGCAGCACGCGCAGGGTTTGTTCGAGACTGCTCGCGGTGATCTGCTGCGCGATATCCTTCACCGCAAAATGCGTGGTGGCGAGCGCAACGCGCAGACCGCCGCCGACCAGCATCATGACCACATGCGGGGCGTGGGTGCGCGCCGCCAGAAATTCCGTGTGCCCGGTAAACGCAATGCCGGCATCATTGATGATGCCTTTGTGGACGGGTGCTGTGACCATGGCGTCAAAGCGGCCGCTCATGCAGCCGTCGATTGCGACCTCGAGCGTTTGCAGCACGCCACGCGAATTGGCGCGGTCAAGCTGCCCGGCAATCACCGCGGCCGCAAGCGGCACGTCGATCACTTCCATTGCACCCGGCACGAACGCCGATTTGCGCGCGCCGTCGAACGGCAGGGTGCGCCACGCCAGTCCCAGTTGCCGGGCGCGCTGCTCGAGCATGCCGGCGTTCGCAATGACGACGAGTTTTTCCGCGGGTGGTTGCTGCGCGAGCAGCACGCACAAGTCCGGCCCGATGCCGGCGGGCTCGCCCGCAGTGAGGGCAATAACGGGCGTCTCGTGAGTTGGGGGATGAATGATGGATGTTCCCGGTTTTTCGCCCGGGCCGCGCGGCGGCGAACCCTGCAAGCGTATTGAGCCCGTATTTTAATCCGGCGGTGCAAGCGCCGTGCGCAGGCTATTTTTCTTCTAGTCGATATTCGACGAACGCCTTGTCGCGCAGCTGGCGCAACCATTCCTGGTACGCTTCGTCGGATTTTTGCGCGCGCAACGACTGGCGCGCCTGCAGGCGCTGCTGCTGCTTGGACATGTCCTGGTTGCGGCGCTCGAGTACCTGGATGAGATGCCAGCCGAACGGCGAGCGCACCGGTCCGCTGACTTGCCCGGGTTTCAGGGCGTCCATCGCTTTTTCGAATTCGGGCACCGTATCGCCGGGCGACAGCCAGCCCAAGTCGCCGCCGCGCGACGCGCTGCCGTCCTCGGATTGCAGGCGCGCGAGTTCCGCAAAATCCACGCCGTTATCGAGCCTTTCCTTCAGCTTGACCAGGCGCTCGCGCGCTTCGTTCTCCGATACCACTTCGCTGGTCTTGATCAAAATGTGGCGCGGATGCGTCTGCGACACGATCACCTGCGCTTCCTGGCCGCGCCGCTCATTCAGACGCACGATATGCAGCCCGTTGGGACTGCGCAGCACGCCGCTCACTTCGCCGGACTTCATGCCTTTGACTGCTTCGGCAAAAATCGTCGGCAGCCGCGCCAGCTCGCGCCAGCCCATCGCGCCGCCCTGCACGGCGTCGGGCGCCTCGGAAAAACTGGCCGCGACCTGCCTGAAATCGGCGCCGCCCCTGATTTGCGCCAGCGCCTTCTCGGCGCGCGCGCGGCGATCGCGCAATTGCTCAGGGCTTACCTGCTCGGGCACGCGGATCAGAATGTGCGACAAATCGAATTCCTCGTTCTTGCCGTCCTGCAGCTGCAGCGAGCCAAGCAGGTTGTCGACTTCGTTGTCGCCCACAGTGATCTTGTTGTCGACCTCGCGTTCGCGCAGACGCGCCAGCACGATCTCGTCGCGGATGTCCTCGCGGAACTTGGCGAAGAGCACACCGTCCTTCTCGATCGTCGCGCGCATCTGCGCGAGCGAGATCTTATTGTCTTCCGCAATGCGCAACAGCGCTTTGTCCAGCTGACCGTCGTCGACCCTGAGACCGGTTTCCCTGGCGAACTGTATTTGCACGAGCGTGTATATCATGCGCTCGAGCACCTGCTTTTCGAGGACGTCGGTGCCCGGCAGCGGCGTGCCCTGCTGGCGCAGCTGCGCCGACACGACCTTGAGCCGGTCGTCGAGATCACGGCGCGTGATCACGTCTTCATTGACCACCGCCACGATGCGGTCGAGCAGGACGATGCGCCCGGATGCCGGTTGCGCGCCGGCCGGCGTGCCGGACAACATGAATGCCGCGATAGCGATGCCGAAAATACGGAAATTTTTCATACCAGACTTGCTCCGTGCACGTTAGCGTGGCGGAAAAACGTCGTCGCCGGGACGCACCGAAGGTGCCGCCGCCCGATAGTAGCCGCCGATGTTCCGGCGCAATAGATCTAGCGGGTTAGAGCCTATTTTGGACACGCCGTTCAATTCAAGTTGCATAAAAAACGAATTGACGGTCGTCGTGGCCGTTGTGGCAAAACTGTGGGTGACGACGCGGAACGCCCAGCATCCGCCGTCGTATTCAAGGCCGACCAGGCCTTCCAGCAGCCGGCTGTCCGCGACCGAGTAGTTCCAGCGCGCAACCGCACTCAAGCGGCGGGTCAGCGGCCATTGGCTGGACAGATCAACCTGGCGCAGGGTGTTCGAGGGGTTGGTGGCATTGATGAACGTGGTCGTGCCGGATGCCGTCGTCAGCGCGCCATTGGTATAGCGATGAACGTGGTCGTGCCGGATGCCGTCGTCAGCGCGCCATTGGTATAGCGGTAGGCGACATTGACTACCTTGCCCGGCTCCGGTTCGTAGCGCACGCTCGCATTGGCGCGTTGCGTCTGCGACGCGGCGGTCGTGTACTGCCAGCCCAACTCGGCCGTCCAGTGCGGCATAATGGTGCCGCCCAGCGTGGCGAGCAGGTCGGAACGGTTATCGTTGCGTGCCGCGATGCCGGGCAGCGTGACTTCCTGGCTCTTGAAATAAAACCGCTCGGCGAGGCCGACGCGCAGCCGCTCGACGCCGTTTTCCTGCAGCAACCGCGAGGTCACGCCGGTCGTGACCTGATTGGCGTCGTTGATGCGGTCGCTGCCGCTGAACTGGTTTTCCGAAAACAGCGTGGCGAAATTGACCGTTTGCAGCCCGCTGTCGAAATTCGGCAGCTGATTTTGATTGTGGGTTGGAATGTAAACGTAATAAAGCTTGGGCTCGAGCGTTTGCAGCATGTTCTGACCCGACAGTGTCATGTTGCGCTCGAACAGGAGGCCGGTATCGATGGAGCTGATCGGCACGGCCCGCGATTGGTCGCTGACCGTCGCGTTGGTCTGGTCGAAGTCGTAGCGGGTGACGTGCATGCCGATTTTCGGCGTCAGGTAGGCATATGACGATTGCAGCGGCGCGCTGATACTTGGATACGCGACGGCGCGCTTGCCGTTGATCAGCGTCGGGTGGGTGAACTCGATGAAGCTGCTGGCGAAATCAAAATCCGCGGGCCCCAGGTTCTGCTTGGTCGCGTTCAGCGTCAGCGCGCTGCGGTTATACGGCTGCGTCACGGGATTCAACGGATCGGTCTGCAGGGTTTGCCAGCGCTGCACGGCCGCCGAAAAACCGAAGGTGCCGTCGTTCCACCAGTTGCCGGTCTTCGACAGCACGCCCTGGCGGGGCAGCACGACTTGCGATGTCGCGGCAATCTGCGTCGACAGATCAGTAAAGTACGTGCTGTCGGAAACTTTCTCCACATTCACGTTGGCGTTCCAGCCGCCGCCCAGATTCTGCGCGTGCCGCACGGAAGTCGCAAACCGGCTCGCGCCGTCCTTGACGCGGTCGGTAGGCAGCACTTCGTAGCGGAACTCGCCGCTATACGCGGAATCCAGATAGCGAAACTCGCTGCTCAGCATGGCGCCGCGTTTGGACATGACACGCGGCGTGAACGTGGCATCTCGATTGGGCGCGATGTTCCAGTAATAGGGGATAGAGAATTCGGCGCCCGAATTGCCGGTGGTGCCGAAGGTCGGCGACAGGAAGCCCGATTTGCGCTGGCGATCAAGCGAAAAACTCAGGTACGGCGAGTAGAGGATGGGCACGCCGAGAAATTCGACGCTGGCGTTGTGCGCGGTGCCGATCTGGCGCGTTTTGTCGATTTCGAGATCCTTGGCGCGCAGGAACCAGTCGTCATTGCCGACTTCACACGAGGTGTAATTGCCGCCGAGCATGCGGTACTTGTTCTCGCCTTCGAACACCAGCTTCTCGCCTTCGCCGCGGCCCTTGGTGGCGTTGACCTGCACGCTGTACTTGGGCTTGTCCATGGCGCCGCGCTCGGTATCCAGGTTGTATTTGAGCTCGGTGCCGTCGATGGTGTCGCCGCGCTGCTCGAGGCGCACGCTGCCGCGCGCATGCAGTTCATTGTCCTGCTTGTCGAAACGCAGCCAGTCCGCGTAGACCGCTTTGCCGCGCTTGCGCAGGCGCACGGTGCCTTCCGCTTCGAGTTCGCGTTCGTGGTGGCCCTGGATGTTGTCGGCGTCGAAAAATATCGGCACCGCGTCGCGGTTGGTCGGCGGAATGCGGATGAATGCAGGTTGCAGCTTCAACTGCAGTCCGCTGCCGTCGGGCTTCAAACCGAGCGCGCTGTCGTCGGCGGCCATGGCGCAATCCCATGCGCACAGCAGCAACAGCACAATCGGTCTGGGGCGAAAAACGCTCATTATCAGCATCGAAGGAAGGGAGTGATAAAATCGCACACTTTCCCGAATTAGGCAATGCGCGGCGTGGACCGACTGAGCGAATTAAAGCGCTGGATTGAAACTCAGTTGAACGTGCCGCCGCTCGCGCTGGAAGCGGCTTCCGCCGACGCGAGTTTCCGGCGTTATTTCCGCGTCACTACCGCGGGCGCATCGTTGATCGCGATGGATGCGCCGCCCGCGCATGAGGATTGCCGGCCCTTTGTGCGCATCGCGCGCCTGATGGAGGAGGCCGGCCTCAACGTGCCGCGCGTGATCGCCGCGGATTTCGAGCGCGGCTATCTGCTCCTGTCCGATCTGGGCACCGCGGGTTATCTGCAGGCGCTCAACGGCGATACCGCAGACGCGCTGTTTCGCGATGCGATAGACGCGCTGCTGCGCTGGCAGCTGTCGAGCAAACCCGGCGTGCTGCCGCCGTACGATGAAGCACTGCTCACGCGCGAACTCGCGCTCTTCCCCGAATGGTACATAGGGCGCCATCGCGCGGTCACGCTCAACGCGGCGCAGAACGACGCGCTGGCGCAGGTATTCGCGCTGATACTCAAAAGCAATCTTGCGCAGCCGGTGGTCTATGTGCATCGCGACTATATGCCGCGCAACCTGATGGTGTGCGAGCCCAATCCGGGCGTGCTCGATTTCCAGGATGCGGTTTACGGCCCCATCACCTATGACGTAGCTTCGCTGTTCAAGGATGCGTTCGTGAGTTGGGATGAGGAACGCGTGCTCGACTGGACGGCGCGCTATTGGGAAAAAGCGAAGCGCGCCCGCCTGCCGGTCGCCGCCGACTTCGGCGAGTTTTACCGCGATTTCGAATGGATGGGCCTGCAGCGCCATCTCAAGGTGCTGGGAATTTTCGCGCGGCTCAATTACCGCGACGGCAAAAGCAGCTATCTTGCCGATACGCCGCGCTTCATCGGTTACGTGCGCGCGGTTGCTGTGCGTTACGCTGCACTGAAACCGCTGCTCAAGCTGCTGGACGAAATCGAAGGCCGCGCAGCAGCGGGCGCGGGCTATACGTTTTGAAGGCCATGATCCTCGCCGCCGGACGCGGCGAGCGCATGCGTCCGCTCACCGACAAAACTCCCAAGTCCCTGCTGGTGGTGGGCGGCAAACCGCTGATCGTCTGGCATATCGAAAAACTGGCGGCGGCGGGGTTTACCGGGATCGTCATCAATCACGCGCATCTGGGCGCGATAATCGAAGCGGCGCTCGGCACTGGCGCGCGCTTCGGCGTCGACATCGCCTATTCGCGCGAAGCCGAGGCGCTCGAGACCGCCGGCGGCATCGCGCAGGCACTGCCGTTGCTGGGCGACGCGCCGTTCGCCGTGGTGAATGCGGACGTTTACAGCGATTTTGATTACACGCGCCTGGCGGGCGCGGTGGGCCGCCTTGCGCAGCCGGACCTGAATGCGCATTTGGTGCTGGTCGCCAACCCCGAACATCACACTGCCGGCGATTTTGCTTTGCACGAAGGGCGCGTTGCTCTGGACGGCGCGCGCCTGACCTTCAGCGGCATCGCCGTATACCGCCCTGCGATGTTCCGCGCATTTGCCCGCGGGGCAAAGGCCCCGCTCGCGCCGCTGCTGCGCGAAGCGATCGCGGCGCAGAAAGTCAGCGGCGAACATTACAGCGGACGCTGGCGTGATATCGGTACACCGGAGCGTCTCGCCCAACTCGAACGCGAACTCGCCACGCGGTAGGGCGCGGGGCGGCGCGGCGTATAATTCCCGCATGACCGATCTCTCCATTATTGCGCGCATGGCGCCGGTTTACGCCGAACGGCGCGCGCGTCTTGCCGCGCGCATCAAGCGCGGTATTGCCATCATTCCGACGGCGCCAGAACGCGCGCGCAACCGCGATTCGCATTATCCCTACCGCTACGACAGCTATTTTTATTATCTGACCGGTTTTATCGAGCCCGAGTCCGTGCTGGTGGTAATCGCGGGAGACCAGCCGAAGAGTGTGCTGTTTTGCCGCGACAAGGATGTCGAGCGCGAAATCTGGGATGGATTTCGGTACGGTCCGCAGCAAGCGCGCGAGGTATTCGGCTTCGACGAAAGCCATCCGGTAGGCGAGCTCGATGCGCGCATGCCGGATCTGCTGGCCAATCAGCCGCAGCTGTGCTGTCACCTCGGCAGCGACGAGCCGTGGGATGCGCGGGTGCTGGGTTGGCTCAACGCAGTACGCGCCCAGGTGCGCAATGGCGTTGCAGCACCAGAAGCGATTTCAGATGTGCGGACCGTGCTCGACGACATGCGGCTCGTCAAGGATGCGCACGAACTGGATGTCATGCGCCGCGCCGCGCAGATCTCGACTACCGCGCACAAACGCGCGATGCGCGCGGCGGCGCCGGGCCGCGCCGAATACGAAATCGAAGCCGAGTTGCTGCACGAATTTCGCCACGGCGGCGCGCAGGCGCCGGCCTATACGTCGATCGTGGCCGGTGGCGCGAATGCCTGCGTGCTGCACTACGTGCAAAACGACGCGCGGCTCAACGCCGGGGATCTGCTGTTGATCGACGCCGGCTGCGAACTCGACGGGTATGCGTCCGACATCACCCGCACTTTTCCCGTCAATGGCAAGTTCAGCGCGGCACAGCGCGATATCTATCAACTGGTGCTGGCAGCGCAGGCGGCGGCGATAGCCGAGGTCGTGCCGGGATCGTCATGGAACGCGCCGCACGACGCGGCAGTGCGCGTGCTGGCGCAGGGGCTGATCGGGTTCGGCCTGTGCCAGGGCAGCGTCGACAAGGTAATAGAAAGCGGCGATTACCGGCAGTTCTACATGCATCGCACGGGACACTGGCTGGGGCTCGACGTGCATGACGCGGGCGAATACAAGCGCGACGGCGCATGGCGCAAACTCGAACCCGGTATGGTGCTGACTGTGGAACCCGGATGCTATATACGTCCTGGCGCCGGCGTCCCCGCTCATTTCGCCAATATCGGCATCCGCATCGAGGATGACGTGGCGGTCACTGCGACGGGCAACGAAGTGCTGACGCTGGCGGCGCCCAAAACGGTCGCCGACATCGAAGCCTGGATGCGTGGCTGAAGACTACGACATCGTCATAGCCGGCGGCGGTCCGGTCGGCTCCGCACTGGCGCTGGGTTTGCGCGACAGCGGCCACCGCATAGCCCTGCTCGAAGCGCGGCCGCGCGACGCCGCGGTCGAAGATGCGCGGGTCATCGCGCTGTCGCACGGCAGCCGCTTGGTCATGGAGAGGTTGGGTGCGTGGCAAGCGCTCGCGGAGGTCACGCCCATACACACTATTGCGGTTTCCCAACAGCAGCGTTTTGGCCGCGTCGAATTAAGCGCGGCTGACGCACAGGTGCCGGCGCTCGGTTATGTGGTGAGCTACGTCGCGTTGCAGCGCGCGCTGGCTGATGCAGTTGCCGGCAGTACGGTGGAAGTGATGAACGGCTGCAGCGCGCGTGAGTTCACGAGCAATGCCGATGAGGCGATCGTCGGTGTCGAGTGCGGCGGAATGACACGGCAATTTCACACGCGATTGGTCGCGCTGGCCGACGGCGCAGACGGATTGCAACTGGCGCGCGTCGAAGAGCGTGATTACCGGCAGTCGGCGCTGGTCTGCGAAGTCATCAGCGAAGAGCCGCACCAAAACCGTGCTTTCGAGCGATTTACGCCCCACGGCCCGCTCGCGCTCTTGCCTACGCATCGCGGCTGGTCTCTGGTGTGGACCGCGCAGCCCGACCGCGCAAATGCGCTGGCGGCGCTTAACGACGCCGATTTTTGCGTGGAATTGCGCGCGGTATTCGGCGCAACGCTAGGCGCATTCAGTTTGCGCGGCGCGCGGCAGGTATTTCCTTTGATGTTGAGACAGGCGCGGCGGCCGCTTGCGCCGCGCGTGGTGCTGGTCGGCAATGCGGCACAATCCTTGCATCCGGTCGCAGGTCAGGGCTTCAATCTCGGTTTGCGCGACGCGTGGGAACTGGCGCAGGCAGCGCGCGATGCCCGCGATCCCGGCGCCAGTGCAACATTGAATGCCTATTTCTCAGAACGGCGTTTTGATCGAACCGCGACCATTTTGTTCACTGATACGCTGATCCGGTTGTTTTCCAACAACATCCCGATAATCGATCGGTTGTGCGGCGCCGGACTCGCCGCTTTGAGCAGCATTCCGCCCGCGAAAAATTTTCTGGTGCGTCGCATGATGTTCGGTGCGCGCGGCTGAGCAAATAGTTGCATATGCCGCTTTTCTTGCAGCTTTGAGGCGATTACAATTACGCCCTTTCCCTGAATTCCTGCAGCACCAAAAAATTCATCCTCTCCATGCGCGTCGGTCCCTATCAACTGAAAAATAATCTGGTCGTCGCGCCGATGGCCGGCGTTACCGACCGGCCGTTTCGCCAGTTGTGCAAGCAGATGGGCGCGGGCATGGCGGTGTCCGAAATGGTCGCCAGCAATTCATTGTTGTGGGGCAGCGAGAAAACGCGCCGCCGCGCCAATCACGAAGGCGAAGTGGATCCGATCTCGGTGCAGATCGCGGGCGCCGATCCGGCCATGATGGCTGAGGCGGCGCGCTACAACGTCGATCAGGGCGCGCAGATCATCGACATCAACATGGGCTGTCCGGCGAAGAAAGTCTGCAACGTGATGGCGGGCTCGGCGCTGCTGCAGAACGAGCCGCTGGTCAAACGCATCGTCGAAGCGGTGGTGCGCGCCGTGAACGTTCCCGTCACGCTCAAGATACGCACCGGGTGGGACCGCGGCAACCGCAACGCGGTGGCCGTTGCCCGGCTTGCCGAAAGCGCGGGCATACAGTTGTTGGCGGTGCACGGGCGCACGCGCGCCTGCGCCTACACCGGCGATGCCGAATACGACACCATTGCCGCCGTCAAAGCCGCGGTGAATATTCCGGTGATTGCCAATGGCGACATCACGACGCCGGAAAAAGCCAAACACGTACTCGCGTATACCGGCGCCGACGCGGTCATGATAGGCCGCGCAGCACAAGGCCGGCCGTGGATCTTCCGCGAGATCGAGCATTTTCTCGAGACTGGCGCGCACCTGCCGCCGCCGGAAGTCGAGGAAATTCATCGCGTGCTCAACGCGCACCTGCACGACCTCTACGCTTTCTACGGCGAATACACCGGTGTCCGCATGGCGCGCAAGCACATCTCTTGGTACACCAAGGGACTCGCCGGTTCGGCGGCGTTTCGCCATGCGATGAACCAGCTGCAGACCTGCGCCGAGCAAATGGCGGCGGTCGACGAATTTTTCGGGGAACTGGCCAGCCAGAGCCAGCGGCTTATTTATGTTGAGGAACTCGCGGCATGATGATGAACGAGAATGAAATGGCCCGCTTCGTGCGCAAGGCCATCGACGGCTATTTCAAGGACCTGGATGGGGAGAAGGCGCGCGGCGTTTACGACATGGTAATCAACAGTGTCGAAAAGCCGCTGCTCGAATCGGTGTTGCATAAACTGCGCGGCAACCAGTCGCATGCCGCGCAGGTGCTGGGGATCAACCGCAACACGCTGCGCAAGAAAATGAAGGCGCACGGAATTAAAGGCTAGGATCGAGGATCGGGGACTGAGGATTGAGCCCCCTCAAACCTGATAACTCAATCCTCAATCCTGCTTCCCATGTCCGTCATCAAGACCGCGCTACTAAGCGTTTCCGACAAAACCGGGCTCATCGAGTTCGCGCGCGGCCTCGCCGGTTTCGGCGTCGCGATGCTGTCTACCGGCGGCACCGCCAAGCTGCTGCGCGACAGCGGGATCAGCGTCACCGAGGTGTCTGACCATACCGGTTTTCCGGAGATGCTCGACGGCCGCGTCAAAACCCTGCACCCGAAAGTTCACGGCGGCATACTAGCGCGGCGCGACGTTCCCGCGCATGTCGAGGCGATCAAAAGCGCCGGCATCGCGCCCATCGACCTGGTGGTCGTCAATCTCTATCCCTTTAGCCAGACCGTCGCCCGCGCCGGCTGTACGCTGGACGAAGCGATCGAAAATATCGATATCGGCGGGCCGGCGATGGTGCGCAGCGCGGCCAAGAACCACGCGCACGTTGCGGTGGTGACCGATCCCGCCGACTACGCCGCAATATTGGGCGAAATGCGCGCAGCCAACGGCGCGGTCGGCGAGACGACCCGCTTCAGGCTGGCGAAAAAAGCTTTTTCGCACACCGCAGCTTACGATGGCGCGATCAGCAATTACCTGACCGCGTTGGGCGCGGACGGCGCGCGCGCCGCTTTTCCACAACGCCTGAACCTGAATTTCGAGCTGGCGCAAACGCTGCGTTACGGCGAAAACCCGCATCAGAACGCGGCTTTCTACCGCGACCTCGAGCCCGCGCCGGGCAGCCTCGCGCGCTACGTGCAGCTACAGGGCAAGGAACTCTCATATAACAATATCGCCGACGCCGACGCGGCGTGGGAGTGCGTAAAGACATTCGAACAACCGGCGTGCGTGATCATCAAGCATGCGAATCCGTGCGGCGTCGCGGTCGCCGGCAGTACGCTGGATGCTTATCGCGCGGCTTTTGCCACCGATCCGACCTCGGCGTTCGGCGGCATCATCGCGTTCAATCGCGAGCTCGATGCGGCGACTGCCGCCGCGGTGGCCGAGCAGTTTGTCGAAGTGCTGATCGCACCACAGGTTTCAGCTGGCGCGCGCGCGGCACTCGCCAAGAAAGAAAACGTGCGAGTGCTGGAAGTCCCGCTGGCGGACGGCGCCAATGCGTACGAGATGAAACGCGTCGGTGGCGGGTTGCTTGCGCAGACACCCGACAACTTTCATATCAGCGCCGCCGATCTCAAAATCGTCAGCAGGGTGCAGCCTACGCCGCAGCAACAGGAAGACCTGCTGTTCGCGTGGCGCGTCGCCAAGTTCGTGAAATCGAATGCCATCGTGTTTTGCGGCAAAGGCCGCACACTGGGCGTGGGTGCTGGCCAGATGAGCCGCGTCGATTCGGCGCGCATTGCCGCGATCAAAGCGCAGAACGCCAATCTGGCTCTCGCCGGTTCGGTAGTCGCGTCTGACGCGTTTTTTCCGTTTCGCGACGGCCTCGACGTCGTCGCCGAGGCGGGCGCGGTCGCGGTGATCCAGCCCGGCGGCAGCCTGCGCGATGCGGAAGTCATCGCCGCCGCCGACGAACGCGGCATCGCGATGGCCTTCACCGGCCATCGCCACTTCCGGCACTGACGCGCGTTAAGCCGAGATGAAGCTAATGGTCATAGGCGGCGGCGGTCGCGAGCATGCATTGGCGTGGAAGCTCGCGAAGTCGCCGCGCGTATCCAAAGTGTATGTCGCGCCGGGCAATGCCGGCACCGCGCTCGAAGACGGCGTCGAGAACGTCGACATTACCGATCACACCAAACTCGTCGAGTTCGCGCGCAAGGAGCAGGTCGCGCTGACGGTGGTCGGCCCGGAAGCGCCGCTGGCCGCCGGTATAGTCGATGCATTCCAAGCGGCGGGCCTCAGGATATTCGGCCCGACGCAGCGCGCGGCGCAACTCGAAAGCTCAAAGGATTTCGCCAAGGCGTTCATGCAGCGCCACCGCATACCGACCGCGGGCTACCAGACTTTCACCGATGCCAGGGCCGCGCATCAGTATGTGGACGAACGCGGTGCACCCATCGTCATCAAGGCCGACGGCCTGGCGGCGGGCAAGGGCGTGGTGGTTGCCGCCGATCTCAAAGAAGCGCATGCCGCCATCGACATGATGCTGATCGACAACAAGATGGGCAGCGCCGGCAGCCGCGTCGTGATTGAGGATTTTCTCGATGGCGAGGAAGCGAGCTTCATCGTCATGGTCGATGGCCGTCACGCACTCGCACTCGCCACCAGCCAGGATCACAAGCGCCTGCGCGACGGTGACGTCGGCCCCAATACCGGCGGCATGGGCGCGTACTCGCCGGCGCCGGTGGTGACGCCGAGTGTGCACGCAAAAGTCATGCGCGAAGTGATCAATCCCGCCATCGCCGGCATGGAACAGGACGGCACGCCATTCGTCGGTTTTCTCTACGCGGGCCTGATGATAGGCAAAGGCGGGCAGGTGCACGTCGTCGAATTCAACTGCCGTCTCGGCGACCCGGAGACCCAGCCCATCATACTGCGCCTTAAAAGCGATTTGCTGACGCTGCTCGACCACGCTCTCGCCGGTACGCTCGACAAAATCGAAGTCGAGTGGGACCCGCGCGCAGCGCTCGGTGTGGTGATGGCTGCGCACGGTTATCCGGATGCGCCGCGCAAAGGCGATGCCATCACGGGGTTGCCGCCGGTAAACGCCGCTGCGGGCGACGACTATCGCGTATTCCATTCGGGCACCGCGCTGAACGGCAAGACGGTCGTGGCCAGCGGCGGCCGCGTGCTGTGCGTGACGGCGCTGGGCCACAACGTCAAAACCGCGCAGCGCCGCGCGTACGAAGTCGCCGAGCCGATACGCTTCGACGGCATGCAGATGCGCCGCGATATCGGACATCGCGCCATGCAGAATCAGCGGCGTTAAGCGGCCAGCAAAGCGCAAACAGACGCGATGTCCACTGCCGCAACCCCAGCCGTCGATCTCGCAGCGGTCAAAAATTACCTGCTCGATCTGCAGGACCGCATCGTAAAGCGGCTCGCGGCCATCGACGGCGGCGAGTTTCGCGCCGACACGTGGCAGCGTCCCGAAGGCGGCGGCGGTATCAGCCGCGTAATTGAAGATGGTCGCGTGTTCGAGCGTGGCGGCGTCAACTTCTCGCACGTGATGGGCAAGACCCTGCCGCCGGCGGCAACCGCGGCGCGTCCTGAGCTCGCCGGACGGCCATGGGACGCTGTGGGCGTATCGCTGGTGCTGCACCCGCGAAATCCGTACGTGCCGACGGTGCATATGAACGTGCGCTTTTTTGTTGCCACCGCGCCTGCGGCGGAACCCGCGTGGTGGTTCGGCGGCGGCATGGACTTGACGCCGTACTACGGTTACAGCGAAGACGCGATACATTTTCATCGCACCTGCCGCGACGCGCTTGCTCCATTCGGTGCTGATTGCCACGCGCGCTACAAAGAATGGTGCGACGGGTATTTCTACCTTAAACATCGCCAGGAGCCGCGCGGCATCGGTGGTATTTTTTTCGATGATCTGAATACGCCGGATTTCGCGACCTGTTTTTCGCTGCAGCAAAGTGTCGGTGATCATTTTCTCGACGCCTATGTGCCGATACTCGAACGCCGTAAAGGCCTGCCGTACGGCGAGCGCGAGCGCGATTGGCAGGCCTATCGCCGCGGCCGCTACGTCGAGTTCAACCTCGTGTGGGATCGCGGCACGCTGTTCGGCCTGCAATCGGGCGGGCGCACCGAATCGATACTGATGTCTCTGCCGCCCATCGTGAAATGGCGCTACGACTGGCAGCCTGCGGCGGGTAGCGCGGAAGCGGCGCTCGCCAGCGATTTTTTGCTCAGGAAAAACTGGCTCGCTTGAGTCCAGGCAATGCTTGCCTCCTCATCGGGTTCGATACACGCGCAGCTTCTGCTGGGCGCGGCGCTGAGCGTCGCCGGCGTTGCGGCGGCGGCGGATGCAGCATGGCGCACGCGGGTGGACGGTTTTGGCCCGCTACGCATCGGCATGACGCGGACGCAGGCGGAGCGCGCGGCGGGGTTGGCGTTGAGCGACGACCGCGCGTTGAGCTCCGCGTATTGTTACTACCTCGATTTCACGCGCGGCATCAAGGGCGTCATTTTCATGGTGACCGAAGGCCGCATTTCGCGCGTGGACGTGCTGGCGCCCGGGTATGCCACGGTGTCCGGCGCGCGCATCGGCGACACTGAAGAGCGGCTGCTGGCACTGTACGGGGAGCGCGCGAAATTCTCACCGCACAAATACCTGGGCGCCGCCGGCAATTATGTGACGGTAAGTTCCAGCGACGGTCGTCATGCCGTGCAGTTCGAGACCCGGCATGGCCGCGTATTCCGTTATCGCGCGGGCAAATTTCCCGAGGTGGCATTGGCTGAAGGATGCAACTAGTCAGCCGTTGCCGGCAAACGTTTTTCCGTGGCTTATTCGAGGACTGCAATAAGTCCCGGGCACGGCTGCGTGTTCAATTGCGAATCCGCTATCGACGGTGTAACGTATGAAAACGGCGCAACAATGACCGGGTTCGACATTGGCAGCAGCGCGCAGATTGTCATCCAGCCAGGCTGCATTCGAAATCAGGGAGAGGTGGCGAGCGGAAACCTGCGGTTTCCGCGTGCTCGGTATGATCTGGAACGTTCCAATAGCTGACTGGGCGGTTTGGGGCGAGGGTTTCCCCCCGGTTGCAACCAAGGGGGAACAGGGCGCGCCCGACGTGCGCTTTGTCGAACCGATGCTGCGCCGCCGCCTGAACCCGCTGGCAAAGATGGGGCTGCACGTCGCCGATCAATGCGCGGCCGGCATCGGAAGCGTGCGGCTGGTGTACGCATCGCGCCACGGCGACCTGCGCTGCGCGACCCAGCTCCTGGGCGATCTGGCCGCAGGCGAGCCGCTGTCGCCGACCGTCTTCAGCATGTCCGTGCTCAACGCCACCGCGGGACTGTGGTCTATCATCCGGCGCGACCATGCGCCCTCGACGGCGATTTCCGCCGCGGAAGAAACTTTCGGCTTCGCCTTGCTGGAGGCCGCGCTGCAATGCGCATCCCATCCAGCCGAGCCGGTGCTGCTGATTTACGCCGACGAACCCGTGCCGCCGGTATACGGCAGCTATATTGCGATCAGGGAAACAGCGCACGCGGTCGCGCTGCTGCTGCGGTCCGACGCCGCGTTGGTCGTGGAATGCGCAGCGACCGCGGCGGAGGGCGGCGCGGAAACGCTGCCGCAATCGCTGGCTTTCATGCACTGGCTTATCAGCGCTGAAGCGCGCGAGGCGACATGGCCGGGGCCTGACCGCTGCTGGCGCTGGAAGCGGCGCAATGACTAATTTCAACCACTACTGGCGGCTGGTGGTGACGGCCTCGTGCTTTGCCGGTTTCGGTCTCGGCGGCTTATTCCTGGCGACGCTGGTCTTTCCTTCGATGCGCGTGCTGCCCGGCGGGCGCAAACGCCGCGTCTTGCGCGCGCAGTGGATGGTCCACAAGGGTTTCTCGGCCATGGTGTGGACGCTGCGAACATTCGGCGCCATGCGCCTCGATATCCGCAGCGGCGACCGCCTGCGCAATTGCGGGGGCGCACTGATCGTCGCCAACCATCCGACCATACTCGACATCGTGGTCATGTTTTCGCTCATGCCGAACGCGTGTTGTGTCGTCAAAAGCGGCGCCTGGCGCAATCCGTTCATGCGCGGCGTAGTGAGCGCCGCCGGCTACATCAATAATTCAGCGCCGGATTCCCTGATCGAAGACTGCGCCGCCGAACTCGCCGCCGGCACCCCGCTGGTCATTTTTCCGGAAGGCACGCGCACGCGCGCAGGGCGCGACCTAAAATTTCTGCGCGGCGCCGCCTACGTCGCTTTGCGCAGCAACTGCCCCCTGTTGCCGGTGGTGCTACGCTGCGATCCGCCGACCTTAAGCAAGGGGGAAAAGTGGTATCGTATCCCTGCGCGGCCATTCCACTATAGTGTGGACGTGCAACGTCCGTTGCAGTTCGAACGCCTGATCGATTCCGCGCTACCACCGGCAATCGCCGCCCGCCAGCTGACCGAGGCACTGGAGCGATATTTCACGAAGGAACTCGCGGTTTATGGAAACGCTGAAGTTGGAAATCAAGCAGCTGCTCATTGACACGCTCGACCTGGAGGAACTCACGCCGCCGGACATCGCGGACGATGTGGAGCTGTTCGGCGACAGCGGGATGGGTCTCGATTCGATCGACGCGCTCGAGCTCGGCGTGGCGCTGCGCAAGAAGTACCGGCTGCAGCTCGAAGCCGGCGACGCCGGCATACGCGAACATTTTCGCACCGTTAACAGCCTCGTTGAGCTGGTGCGCAGCCGCCGCAAGGACGGCTGACGAAGCAGCGGCAAAGAAAGGGGAGAGCAAGCAATGAACGAGGACGAAATACTGGCGAAGCTGCGCGAAATTCTGCGCGAAGCGTTCGAGATCGAGCCGTCGCGAGTGATTCCGTCGGCGAAGTTGTACGACGAGCTGGGTCTTGACAGCATCGACGCGGTCGATCTCGCGATCAAACTGCAGGAAATGACCGGCAAGCGCATCAAGCCGGAGAACTTCAAGGGCGTGCGCACGGTCGGTGACGTAATCGGCGTGGTACAGTCGCTGCTCGCCGCCTGATCGTGGCGGGCATCGCGGCAATCGATGGCGCCAAAGTTGCCCGTTCGCTGCTGTGGGCCGTCTATCCGTTTGTCGTGTTCTTCAGCCTGGATGTCATCGAGCCGCGCATCCTCGGCCTGCTGCTGCTGCTGCTCCTGATCCTGCGCCACCATTACCGGGCGCGCCTGTTTTTGCGCGGCCTTGGCTGGTTGAGCTACGCGGTGCTTGCCGCGCTGGTCGCGCTGTCGGTCGGCGTCATGGTGACCAACAGCGAACCGCTGCTGCGTCTTTACCCGGCCGCAATCAATCTCGGCATGTTGCTGCTGTTCGGACTGTCGCTGCTGCGCCCGCCATCCATGATCGAACAGTTTGCGCGTCTGCATAAACCGCAGTTCTCGGCGGCGGACATCGGGTATACGCGGCGCGTGACCGTCGTCTGGTGCGTGTTCTTCGTCGCCAATGGCGCATTGGCTGCCTACACCGCTTTGATCGGTTCGCGGGAACTCTGGGCGCTTTACAACGGCCTGATCGCCTACGTGCTGATCGGCGCGCTGATGGGCGGTGAGTGGTTGTATCGCCGCTATGTCCGGGGTGAGCGTGCCTGATTCCGCGCAGTTGCCGTTACATCGCCTGCTCGCGCATGGCCGGCCCGCGCAATGGCCGGTCTGCATCGTGGGTGCGAATACCGTGGGCTGGCAGACGTTTTCCCGACGGGTAGCGGGCCTCACTGCACTGTTCGCCGGCCGCAGCGAGCAAAGGTGGGCGCTGGCCTGTGCCGATCCGTTCGAATTTTGTTGCGCGTTGTTTGCGTTGTGGCATGCCGGCCGCTTGCCGATAGTGCCGGCAAACTTCCAGCCGGGCACGCTCGCCGCGACTGCCGCCGCCGTCGATGCGGTGGTTGCGGACAATGCGATGCGGAGCGCTCTCGCAGCAGGTTCCCTGCCGGTCGTTATGACGAATGCTGCAGCGGAAAATGCGCCCGCCGAACGCGGAGAGCTTGATCTCCATGCGACCCGGATCGAACTTTTTACGTCCGGCAGTACCGGCGAGCCGAAATGCGTAATCAAATCGCTGGCCCAGCTCGAAGCCGAAGTTGCCATGCACGAAGCGATGTGGGGCGAGGCGATGGGCGATGCGGTGGTCGCCGCGACCGTGCCGCATCACCATATCTACGGCTTGCTGTTCCGCCTGCTGTGGCCGCTTGCCGCCGGGCGGCGTTTCGATACCGCCACTCTCGCGGATCCCGGCGACCTGCAGGCAAGCCTTGCGCGGTGGCGGGACATCGTACTGGTGTCCAGCCCCGCGATGCTGGCGCGCTTGCCGGGCCTGATTACGCTGACTTCGCTGCAGCCCGCGCCCAGGTGCATTTTTTCGTCCGGCGGCCCGCTGTCCGACGCTGCGGCCGCGGAATTCCGGCGCCACCTCGGGCAGGCGCCGACGGAGATTTTTGGCAGCACGGAAAGCGGCGGGATTGCGTGGCGCCGCCAGCAAGCGGGTGATGCCGCGTGGACGTCGCTACCGGGAGTCGATGTTGAGTTGCGTGAAGACGGCGCATTACAGCTGCGCTCGCCGTTTCTCGCCGACGCGCAGCCCTTGCGCATGGAAGACGCCGCCGAGATTCTGGCCGACGGCCGCTTCGTGCTCAAGGGACGGCTGGATAGCGTCGTCAAGATCGAGGGCAAACGCCTGTCGCTTGCCGAAATGAGCGAGCGGCTGCGCCAGCACGCGTGGGTGCGCGAGGCCGCCACGGTGGCGTTGTCGGGCGCGCGCGAAATGGTCGGTGCCGCAGTGGTATTGAACGCCATCGGGCAGGAGGCACTGACGCGCGACGGCAGCCGCAGCGTCATGCAAACGCTGGGCGCGCATCTCGCCAGTTGGTTCGACCGCGTAGTGCTGCCGCGTCGCTGGCAATTTCCTGAAGCCTTGCCGTACAATGAACGCGGCAAGCTGACGCGCGATGCGCTCGCGGCATTGTTTGACCGCGGCGGCCGGCTGCTGCCCGAAATTATCTCCGAGCGACGCGACGGTAATCGCGCCATCATCAGTCTGAGGGTGCCGCTGGATCTCGTCTATTTCGCAGGTCATTTCCCGGGGCTGCCGTTGTTGCCCGGAGTCGTGCAGATCGACTGGGCGATACGGTTTGCGCGGCGTCATCTCGCCGCGGACGCCGCATTCGCCGCGCTTGAAAGCGTCAAATTCCACGCGGTGGTGCTGCCCGATACCGAATTGGAACTGCAACTGGAACACGCGCCGGGCAGCGCACATGTTAATTTTACGTACGCCAATCAAGCGCGGAAATTCTCGTCCGGCCGCGTCGTGTTCGGCGGCGCGCCATGAATTTTTCGCCCTGCCTGGTGGTTCCCGTCTATAACCATCCGGCCACAGTCGGTACCACGGTGGCGAGGCTGGCGGACTATGCAGTACCGATCTATCTGGTCGATGACGGCAGTGATGGCGCGACGCAAACGGCGTTGCGTGACGCGGCCGCGAGTTGCACGCTGGTGCGGCTAATACGTATCGAGCAAAATCAGGGCAAGGGAGCTGCAGTAATGCGCGGCATGCGCGACGCTTACGCCGCCGGTCACACGCACGCGTTGCAAATCGATGTCGACGGTCAGCACGATGCTGCCGACGTCGCGCTTTTTTTCGAGCGCGGCAGGCGCAATCCCGAAGCGGTCATTTGCGGGCGGCCGATTTTCGATGCGTCCGTGCCGCGGGCCCGGTTCTATGGCCGTTACCTCACGCATTTCTGGGTGTGGGTGGAAACCCTGTCATTCGACATCGGCGATTCGATGTGCGGATTTCGACTGTATCCGCTGGCAGCAACCTGCGCGCTGATCGATGCGGTCGCCATTCCACAGCGCATGAATTTCGACAGTGAAATCGTCGTCCGCCTGCACTGGCGCGGCCTGTCCGTGGAAAATATCCCGACCCGCGTTACCTATCCCGCCGACAGCGTCTCGCACTTCGATATGCTACGCGACAATCTGCGCATCACCGCCACGCACACTCGCCTCACGCTGGGCATGCTGCTGCGTCTGCCGCTGCTGCTGGCGCGCAAGATCCAGCACGCCGCGGGCGGCAGCAGCAGCCACTGGTCGAAACTGCGCGAGCTCGGCACGCGGTTAGGCATCCAGTCGGTGTTTATCTGCTACCGCGTGCTGGGCGATCGCATGGCGCGGTTGATGTTGTATCCGATCGTCACGTACTACTTTGTTACCCGCGCGCGCGCGCGTGGCGCATCGCGCGCGTATTTGCAGCAACTTGCCAATTTTTCAGCCGGCCGGCCGCCGACCTGGCGCGACAGCTATCGTCATATGTATGCCTTTGCCGAGAGCGGGCTCGACAAGTTCATTGCCTGGATCGGTTGTTTCGATCCAGCGCGCGCCGAATTCCCCGAACGCGCCGAATTCGAGCGCCTGATCGCTCGCGGCAAGGGAGCGGTGATCGTCGGCTCGCATCTCGGCAACCTGGAGATGACGCGCGCGCTCGCGGTCGGCGGTCATGCCGCTACCGTCAACGCAGTCATTTATACTGATCATGCGATACGCTTTAATGGATTGCTGCAGCAGGCCAATGCCGATTTTGGCGTAAACCTGATCCAGGTTTCGGCGTTCGGTCCGGACACCGCGATCCAGCTGCGCGAGAAGATCGAACGCGGCGAGCTGCTGGTCATCGTCGGCGACCGCACGCCGCCGGCCGAGAGCGGCAGGATATGCTATGCGGATTTTCTGGGGCGCCCGGCGCCGTTCGCGCAGGGGCCGTTTATCCTGGCGAGCCTGCTGGAGTGCCCGGTGTACCTGTTTTTCTGCCTGCGCGACGGCGCACGCTACCGGGTATACCTGGAGCATTTCGCGGAGCGCATTGAATTGCCGCGGCAGGAGCGTGCCGCGCGGTTGCAGGATTACGTGCAGCGTTATGCGCAGCGGCTGGAAAGCTACTGCGTCAAGGCACCCGAACAATGGTTTAATTTTTACGATTTCTGGCGCGTGGAAGCACAAGGCAAAACATGACTATCGGTTCGCCAGCCGTTCCTCGGCAAACGGCTACAGGTAAACTGCGCACGATAGAAGTCGGCGCCCGGCGCATGACGATAGAAGACGTCGTCGCCGTCGCCACTGAAGTGGCGCACGTCGCGTTGTCGCCGGACGCGGCGTTTACCGCGCGCATCCGCAAAGGTGTTGCGTACCTGGAACGCCTGCTCGACAGCGGCGAAATCGTCTATGGCGTGAACACCGGTTACGGCGATTCCTGCACCGTTCCCGTGCCGCCACACCTCATTGCCGAATTGCCGTTGCACCTGAGCCGCTATCACGGTTGCGGGCTGGGGGAATATCTGCCCGAGGATGCGACGCTCGCGGTGCTGGCCTGCCGCCTGAACTCGCTGGCCCAGGGTTACTCCGGGGTGCGCTGGGAACTGCTCGAACGGCTGGCCCAACTCATCAATCACCGCGTGCTGCCGCTGATTCCTGCCGAAGGTTCGGTTGGCGCCAGCGGCGACCTGACGCCGTTGTCGTATGTCGCCGCCGCGATCGTCGGCGAACGCGACGTGCTGCACAAAGGCGCGCGGCAGCCGGTCGCCCGTGTGCTGGCGGAACTGGGCCTCGCTCCCATGACGTTGGGGCCGAAAGAGGGGCTTGCGATCATGAACGGCACCGCGGTGATGACGGCACTGGCCTGTCTCGCGTGGCGGCGCGCTGAATACCTGACGCGTTTGTGCAGCCGGCTGACCGCAATGGCGGCAGTGGCGCTGCGCGGCAACCGCGGTCACTTCGATCCGCGGCTGTTCGCGGTCAAACCGCACGCCGGCCAGAATGAGTCCGCGGCCTGGATTTACGGCGACATCGCCGCCGTTGCGCAAAACGAACCGATGCGGCTGCAGGACCGTTATTCGATCCGCTGCGCGCCGCACGTCATCGGTGTTGCGCGCGACGCGTTGACGTGGATGCGGCGCGACATCGAGAACGAACTCAACAGCGCCAACGACAATCCCATCATAGATGGCGACGCGGAGTGCGTGCTGCACGGCGGCCACTTCTATGGCGGGCACATTGCTTTCGCCATGGATGCGCTGAAGACCGCGGTGGCCAATCTCGCCGACCTGATGGACCGCCAGTTCGCGCTGCTGGTCGACAGCAAGTTCAATCATGGCCTGCCGGAAAACCTGTCCGGCGCGCGCGCCGGTCGCGCGGCCATCAATCACGGTTTCAAGGCGGTGCAGATCGGCACGTCGGCGTGGACCGCCGAAGCGCTCAAGCTGACCATGCCGGCCAGCGTATTTTCGCGCTCGACCGAATGCCACAACCAGGACAAGGTGAGCATGGGCACGATCGCCGCCCGCGATTGCCTGCGCATACTCGAACTGACCGAACAGGTGGCGGCCGCGCTGACGCTCGGCGCCTGCCAGGCTTTGCGCCTGCGCGAGCGCGAGGAGAATTCCGCCGCGGGCGCAGGCGTGGCGCCGGCAGTCGCGCAGTTTGTCGGGGCCATCGCCGCGCACTCGCCGTTTCTCGACGAGGACCGCGCGCTCGAAAGCGAATTGCGCAGCATGACGCATCTGATCCGCGCCGGCACCTGGGAGCTGTACTGAAATGCCGCGCCTGTCCGCCGAGGTCGAACTCGAAGTGCCGTTTCACGACCTCGACGTGCTGGCGGTAGCCTGGCACGGGCATTACCTCAAGTATTTCGAAATTGCGCGCTGCGCCTTGCTGCGCAAATTCGACTACGACTATCCACAGATGGCCGCGTCCGGTTATGTATGGCCCATCGTCGAGTGCCGGTTGAAGTACGTGCGCTCGGCGCGCTATGGCCAGCGCCTGCGCGTACACGCTGAACTGCTCGAATATGAAAATCGTTTCAAGATCGCGTACCGGATCGACGATGCGGCCAGCGCCGTCAAGCTGACGCAGGGCCACACCATCCAGGTTGCGGTCGATGCCAAGACCGGCGAATTGCAGTTTGTCTCGCCGGCGATCGTGTTCGAAAAACTGGCGAAGGCATGTCCGTCCTGAGGCGGCTCGCGCTGGCTGTCGTGCTGGCGTTTGCGGTGCAGGGTGCAATCGCCGCGGACGACGGCGCGTTCGACGTTTTCGCGCAGGTCGGCGCCCGCCTGAATAAATATCCCGTGGTGCGCGCTGAATTCGTGCAAACCCAGCGCATCGCGGCGCTCAAGCGTCCGCTCGTGTCCTCGGGGCGCCTGCTGTTTTCGCGTCAGCACGGCGTGCTGTGGCAGATCGAGCAGCCGTACCGCATCTCTTACATCCTTGCCGAGGACCGCATAGTCGAAATCGCGGCCGACGGCACGCGCCGCTCGCGCGGCCCGCGCGAGGTGCCGGGGCTGGCGGAAATCGGACGCATATTCCGCGCCATACTGAGTGCCGACGCCGTTTCGCTGCGCGCGTATTTCGAGACCACCGCCAGCGGCGACGCAGCGAAATGGGAAGTGACATTGAAGCCGCGGCAGGTGCAATTGGCGCAGTTTCTGCAGCGGATGCAGTTGGCCGGCGGCGAGTTCGTCGATTCCATTCGTATCGAACCCGGCGGCGACGATCTGACGCGCATCGATTTCCGCAAGTCCCGCGGCGATGCGGCGTTGAGCGAAGCCGAAACGCAATTGTTCGGCCGGGAATGAAAGAGCTGTTGCGGAACGCCCGCTGGCTCACGGCGCTCTGGAGCGTGCTGGCCGCCGCGCTCGTTATAAGCTGCGCGGTTTTGTTCGCGGGCGACCCGCCCCTGCAGACCAACCTGATGCTGCTGCTGCCGCCGACCGAGCGCAATCCGGTTGCCGAGCGCGCGGTCAGCGCGCTTGCCGATGCGGCGGGCAATCGCGCGGTGTTCCTGATTGGACACCGCGAGCCGGCGAAGGCGAAAGATGCCGCGCGCCGTTTTGCGGCGGGCCTGCGCGCCGGCGGCCTCGATCGCGTGCAACTCGAAGTCGGGCCTATCGATCCGCGCCGCATCGTCGATTTCTACGCGCCATATCGTTTCATGCTGCTGAGCGAGCGGGACCGCGCCGCCTTGGCGCGCGGACCGGGCGAGCTTGAAAACCGCCTGCGGCAGAAACTCTACAGTCCGATACGCGCGGGTTTGACCGCGGCGCCATCGTTTGATCCGTTTGGGTTGCTTGACGCGTGGCTGGGTGAGCTGCCGCTGGGCAATATCCGGCTTGAGCCGGAGGATGGTTTGCTGGTTGCGCGGGGAGCGAACGCCACTTATGTCCTGGTTTCAGCCGCGCTCGACGGCTCGGCCTATGACAATACAACGCAGGAAAAAGCGCTCGCCGGCGTAACGGCAGCCGAAGCGGCGATGCGCCGCGACGCGCCGGACATCGAACTGTTGCGTACCGGCACGGTTTTTTTTGCGCAAGCCGCACGCGCGTCGGCAGCGCGCGAGATGGACATGATAGGCGTAGGCTCGCTGACCGGCGTCATTATCCTGATGCTGTGGGCGTTTCGTTCGCCGCGTCCGCTGCTGCTCGGCCTCTTGTCGGTAGGCATCGGCATCAGCGCAGCGATATTGTTCACGGTGCTGGTATTCGGCGAGTTGTTTCTGCTCACGCTGGTGTTCGGCGCCAGCCTGCTCGGCGAGGCGATCGATTACTCGATCCAGTATTTTTCCGCGCGCCTGGGGGCTGGCGCCAACTGGGAAGCCCGCGCCGGATTGAAGCGCATTTTGCCCGGACTGAGCGTGGCGCTCGCCACCAGCGTGCTGGGATATGCGTCGCTGCTGCTGGTGCCTTTCCCGGCTCTGCGCCAGATCGGCTTTTTCGCGCTGGCAGGTTTGACCGTCGCTTACATATCGGTGGTATTGCTGCTGCCCGCAATGCTGCGCAAAGCGTCGCAGCGCGATGTCGAGGCTGCGGTCGCAACACCGCGCCGGATGCTGGCGTGGTGGCGTTTACACATGACACGGCGCGCTTGTCTCGCGCTGATGGCTGCGCTGCTGCTGTTCTCTATCCCGGGGCTGTTGCGCCTCAGCGGCGACGACGATATTCGCCTGCTCATCAACCGGCCGCCCGCGCTGGTCGAACAGGCCGAGCGGATCCGCGCGCTGACCGGTGTGGGCAACAGCAGCCAGTTTTTTCTGGTCGAAGGGCAGACGCCACAACAGGTGCTGGAAAACGAACAACGCCTGAGCCAGCGCCTGCGCGCGCTGGTTGCCCGCGATGGCCTGAATAATTTTCAGGCCATCACGTCGTTCGTGCCGTCCGCGGCGCAGCAACATGAAAACCGCGTGTTGTGGGAGCGCGCCGTGTTCGGTGATCCCGCGCAACTGCGCGCGCTGCTCGCTCGCGAAGGCTTGCGCGACGAAGTGATAGCCGCGTTGCTCGCCGACTTTCAACGCGGCGAAGGCAAGCCGCTGACGCCGGACGCCTGGATGGAGTCGCCATTGTCGACGCCTTACCGCCATTTGTGGCTGGGTCAAACCGCGCAGGGTTTTGCTTCAGTCGTGGTGCCGAATGGCGCGCGCGACATCGGCGTACTGGACGAAGCGGCGCGCGATCTGTCCGGCGTAATACTCGTTGATAAAGCGCGCAGTGTTTCCCGCCTGTTCCGCGATCTGCGCAAATGGGGCGGGCTCTGGCTGTTCGGCGCCGCCATCCTGGTATTTCTGGTGCTGCGCGTGCGGTACGGCTGGCGCGATGGCGCGGCGATGCTGGCACCGACTCTGCTCGCAATGGGAGTTTCTCTGGGGCTGTTCGGCTACCTCGGCGTCTCGATTACGCTGTTCAATCTGATGGGGCTGATGCTGGTGCTCGGCGTCGGCGTGAACTACGCGATATTTCTGCGCGAGGGCGGCGAAAGTGAAGCGGCGACGCTGCTCGGCGTATTGCTGTCGGCGGCCACCACCTTGCTGTCGTTCGGCCTGCTGGCGCTGAGTTCGATGCCGGCACTGCATAATTTCGGCCTCTCGCTGCTGATCGGCATCGGCATCGCGGTGTTGCTGGCGCCCATGGTATTGAGCTTTCGCCGGGATCCGGTGTGCGCAGACTGATCGTCGCCGGCGTCGCCGCGCTGGCAGCCTGCGCGGGAATCGAGGAACCCGGCTGCACGCGTCTGCCCGAAGGCGGGCGTTACTGCCTGCAGCAAACGTCGCTTGTGA
Source organism: Betaproteobacteria bacterium (assembly GCA_021414185.1). GTDB lineage: Bacteria > Pseudomonadota > Gammaproteobacteria > Burkholderiales > SG8-41 > PALSA-1004. Next base: position 2,678 of record JAIOOZ010000328.1, on the reverse strand, counting down.
CCGCGTTCCAGGCCACGCAGCGGGTGGAAGTTGCCCGCGATGGCGCCGGCTATAGTTTGCTCGCCGAAATCGAAGTCGACGCCGACGCGATGCGCATGGTCGTCGTCACACCTTTAGGACAAAAACTGCTGCAACTCGAATATGATAATCGGATGGCACGCATAAACGCAGCAGGGCCGTTGCGTGACCGGCTCGACCCGGTGCTGGTCGCGGCACTGGTGCAGCTCGCGCTGTGGCCGCTCGATGCGGTACGCGCCGGGCTCACGGGCGGCGTGACCATCGAAGAGACGGCGGGGCACCGGCGCGTACTCGGCGCGGGCGGGGCTACGCTCATGAGCGTGCAGACCGAAGGAACGCCGCCGTCATTTCGCAAACTGCGCATAACAGCACCTGCTGCGCGGCTGGTGCTCGACATCGACACCTTGCCGGAACCGGACAGTGTTCCGGAGGAGCGGCGATGACTGCAGCGTTGCGCTGCTATCTGCCCGCGCTCGGCGTGATCAATGCATTGGGCAGCGGGCGCGATGAAGTCTGCCGCGGCCTGCTCGCCGGCGACAGCTCCGGCATGGTGTTGGAGGCGGGCTGGTTGCAAGAGGGCGAAGCGCGCGTCGGACGCGCGCGCGGCGAACTGCCGGAAATCCCGCCGGCGTTTGCGCGCTACCGTTGTCGCAACAACCAGTTGCTGCTCGCCGCGCTGGCGCAGATCATGCCTGCGCTGGATGCGGCGACAAAGCGCTACGGGCGCGCCCGCATCGGAGTTGTGCTCGGCGGCAGTACCGCGGGAATCGACGAAGGCGAAGCGGCAATGCGCGCGCTGCACAAAGGTGAACCGCCGCCGCCGGGTTTTGACTACGCGCAGCAGGAAATCGGCATGCCGGCGGTTTTTCTCGCGCGCTATCTCGGTTTGCCCGGCCCTGCGTTTACGGTCTCGACGGCATGCACCTCGAGTGCCAAGGCCTTCGCGTCGGCGCGCAATCTGCTGCGCCTCGATATATGCGATGCTGTAATTGTCGGCGGTGTCGATTCGCTGTGCCGGCTGACGGTGAGCGGGTTTACCGCGCTCGAATTGACCACCTCCACCCTGTGCAACCCGATGAGCCGCAACCGCCGCGGCATCAACATCGGCGAAGGGGCAGCGCTGTTCCTGCTGACACGCGAGCCGGCGGCGGTCGAGTTGCTCGGCATCGGTGAATCGAGCGATGCGTATCATATTTCGGCGCCATCCCCGGACGGAACGGGCGCCGAAGCCGCGATGCGCGCGGCACTCGCCGATGCCGGTATCGCCGCCGAGGCGGTCGCCTATGTCAAGCTGCATGCAACGGCAACGCTGAAGAACGACGAGATGGAAAGTCTCGCCGTCGCGCGCACCTTGCCTGCCGGCATGCCGTGCAGCGGGACCAAGCCGCTTACCGGTCATGCGCTGGGAGCGGCGGGCGCGATCGAGCTCGCGTTTTGCTGGCTTGCGCTGACGGACGGGAACGGGCATTTGCCGCCGCACGTGTGGGACGGCGCGGCCGATCCCGCACTGCCGGCGCTGGCGCTGGTTGCCGCCGGTCAGCGTTTTGCGCACGACCGGGAACGCATCTGCATGAGCAATTCGTTTGCCTTCGGCGGCAGCAACGTCAGCGTGCTGATCGGAGACTCGAGGTGAACGCGGTCTCGCTGTTTCCCGACATCACGTCGCTGCTGCCGCATCGCGGCGCCATGCTGCTGCTTGACCGCGTTGTTGCATTTGATAACGATACGGTGAGCGTGGGCTGCCGCGTTCGCGCGAACGCATGGTATTCCGAGGCCGGCGGGCACATGCCGGCCTGGATAGGCCTCGAATTGATGGCGCAGGCGGTGGTTGCCCACGTCAGCCTGCTCGCGCGCGGCAACGGATTGCCGCCGAAGGAAGGCGTGTTGCTCGGCACCCGGACGTTCCGTCCCGTCGTGCCGCGCTTTCTGCTGGATGCCGAACTCGTCATTACGGCGCACCGCATGTTCGTCGATGCCAGCGGGTTGGGCGCATATGACTGCGCTATACTGTGCGGCGGCGACACCGTCGCGCACGCTACGCTGAAAGTCTTCGAGCCGGCGGATTTCAGAACATTTATCGAGCAGAGTACGCAATGACGGCGCGTCGGGTCTTGGTGACAGGGTCGAGTCGTGGCATAGGAAGCGCCATCGCCAAGCGCCTTGCCTGCGACGGCTTTGCGGTCACCGTGCATTGCCGCGACCGGCGTGCCGATGCCGAACGCGTCGCGACCGAAATTGCCGGCGCAGGGCAGCCCTCATCGGTCGTGCAATTCGATGTCGCGGACCGCGCGGCGTGTCACGCGGCACTGGCTGCTGACCTCGAAAAAAACGGCGCTTACTACGGCGTCGTGTGCAATGCTGGCATCACGCGCGATCAGACCTTCGCCGCGCTCACCGATGACGACTGGGACGCCGTCATCGACACCAGCCTGAACGGATTTTTCAACGTGGTGCAACCGCTCGTGATGCCGATGGTGCGCGCGCGCCAGGGCGGGCGCATCGTGACGCTCGCTTCGGTCTCCGGCATCACCGGCAACCGCGGCCAGGTGAACTACAGTGCCGCAAAAGCCGGCCTGATCGGTGCCACCAAGGCGCTGGCGGTGGAGCTGGCGAGCCGCAGCATTACCGTCAACTGCGTCGCACCCGGCCTGATTGATACC
>JAIOOZ010000327.1 GCA_021414185.1 Betaproteobacteria bacterium | reverse complement strand
GTCCACAACATGCCGACAATAGCGCCGGTCATGCAAGTGGCGAGCGTGCCGGCGACTATCGATTTCATCCCCAGCCCGACGATTTCGTCGCGACGCTCCGGCGCCATCGTGGCCAGTCCGCCGATCAGGATGCCGAGGCTGCCGAAATTCGCGAAACCGCACAGCGCGTAAGTCATGAGCATGCGGCTCCTCAACGACAGCGCGCCTTCAGGCAGGTGCGCGAGATCGAGGTAGGCGATGAATTCGTTGAGGACGGTTTTGGTGCCCAGCAGCGCACCCGCCGCCGGCGCTTCGCTCCATGGCACGCCGACCAGCCACGCCAGCGGAGAGAGCATCATGCCCAGCATGCGCTGCAGCGTGACCGGCCTGCCATTGAACGCGGGCAACGCTTCGAGCATGAAGTTGGCAAGCGTCACCAGCGCCACCAGGACGACCAACAGCGCGATGATGTTCAGCAGCAGGCCGAGCCCGTCGAGCGTGCCCGTGGTGATGGCGTCCATGCTGCTCGAAGCCTGTTGCGCGGGCACCAGCCGTCCGGAAGTCGCAATGCCCGTCGACGGCACCATCAATACCGAAACCACGATGGCGGCGGGCGCACTGATGATGGATGCGATCAGGATGTGGCCGAGCGCATCGGGGATCACCGGCGCAAGAAAGCCCGCGTAAATCACCATCACGGTGCCGGAAATGCCCGCCATGCCGCACGTCATGACGATGAAGAGCTCGCCGCGCGACATTTGCGCGAGGTAGGGCCGGATGAAAAGCGGCGCCTCGACCATGCCGACGAATATGTTTGCCGCGGTCGACAGCCCAACCGCGCCGCCGACACCCATGGTGGCTTCGAGCACGCGCGAAATCCCGCGCACTATCCACGGCAGGATGCGCCAATAGAACAGCAGCGACGACAGCGCGCTGATCACCAGCACCAGCGGCAGGGCGCGAAAAGCCAGTATGAAACTGGAACCGGCTCCGGTCTCGGCATACGGAAGCGCCGCGCCGCCGAGATAACCGAACACAAATCCGGTGCCGGTCCCCAGTATGGCGATAAACCCGAACGCGCTTTGGAGGACCAGCAACAAGGGTTGTCCTCCCGCGCCGCCGCTAGTTACGGCGCCAGATAGTGCCCTTGGGCCCGTCTTCAAGAACGATGCCCGCGGCCAGCAGTTCCTTGCGGATGCGGTCGGCCTCGGCGTAGTTCTTCACCTGCTTTGCCGTGGCGCGCGCTACGATCTGCGCCTCGATGCGTGCCGGCGTCCAATCGTCATTGCCGGGCGCGCCTTGCAGAAATGCGGTCGGCGCACGCTGCAGCAGACCGAGCAGGCCGGCGAGCGACTTCAGCAGCACCGCGGCATCGCTCGAATTGCTGCGGTTCACTTCTGCCGCCAGTTCGAACAGCACGGCCACCGCTTCCGGCGTATTGAAGTCATCGTTCATGACATCGCGAAAACGCGCGGCGACTTCGTTGTTCCAATCGATCGGAGCAGCGTCTGCATCGTGCGCCTTGAGCGCCGTGTAGAGCCTGGTCAATGCCTGCCGCGCGTCGTCGAGATGCTGGTCGGAATAATTGAGCGGGCTGCGGTAGTGCGCGCGCAGGATAAAGAAACGCACGACTTCGGCATCGTACTTGGCGAGTATTTCGCGCACGGTGAAAAAATTGCCGAGCGACTT
>JAIOOZ010000326.1 GCA_021414185.1 Betaproteobacteria bacterium | reverse complement strand
ATAGCGGCGATAATACGCCGCATGACTCCCGTATTTCGTTTCGCCCACGCCGCCGGAGCAGATTGGCAGGTAGCCGCCGACGCCTGTCTCGCGCAGCTGGCGGGGCCGCCGGCCAGCCTGGGCTTTCTGTATGTGACCGATCTGCTGGCGGACCACGTCGGCGACATCCTCGAATTTTTCAGGCAACGCACCGGCGTGCCGCACTGGGTCGGCACCGTCGGCATCGGCATTTGCGTGAGCGGGCGAGAATACCTCGACGAGCCGGCGCTGGCGGTGATGATAGGCGAATTCGCGCCCGGATCGTTCCAGGTATTTTCCGGCCTGCGCTCGACCGAAGACCTGGGTCTGAAGCGTTTCAAATGCGGCGACCGCGCGGCAAATTTCGCCATCGTGCATGCCGATCCGCGTAACAGCGATGTGCCGGAACTGATTGCCGGTCTCGCGGGCAAACTCGAAAGCGGTTTTGTGGTGGGCGGGCTCACCAGTTCGCGCCGCGAAAATGCGCAGATCGCCGACAAAATCACCGACGGCGGTGTTTCCGGCGTGATGTTCGCGGACGACGTGACCGTCGCCACGCGTTTGACGCAGGGTTGCTCGCCGATCGGCCCCAAGCATGTCATCACGCAGGCGCAGCGCAACATCATCCTGACAATAGACGGCCGCCCGGCGCTCGACGTGCTGAAAGAAGACGTCGGCGAAAGGCTCGCGCGCGATCTCAACCGCCTGGGCGGCGTGATATTCGCCGGCCTGCCGATTTCGGGCACCGATACCGGCGACTATCTCGTGCGCAATCTGGTGGGCATCGATCCGGCGCGCGGTATCGTCGCCATCGGCGATCTGGTCGAGAACGGCCGCCCCATCATGTTCTGCCGTCGCGACACCGCGAGTGCGACCGAGGACATGACACGCATGCTGGAGAGCATGAAAAAGGGGCTTTATACCAAGCCGCGCGGCGGCGTTTACTACTCCTGCCTCGGGCGCGGCGCCAATCTGTTTGGCCCTGACTCCGAGGAACTGAAAATGATCAAGGCTGCATTCGGCGAATTTCCGCTGGTCGGGTTTTTCTGCAACGGCGAGATTTCGCACAACCGCCTGTACGGCTATACCGGCGTGCTGACACTGTTCGCATGAGCTCGTTCAATATTTTCCTCGGCAAGCTGCCGTTGCCATGGCTCGACATAGTGGCGCTCCTCTGGTTCGCAGTGTGGTGGGTATTTTACGTGTGGTACGCCGACTTCCGCAGTACACGGCAACCCGCCTTGCGCCGGCAGACCGATCTTTTCGTGCGCGACTGGATCGCGCGCATGGTCGAGCGCGACAACCGCATGCTGGATGTGAACGTGATCCGCAATCTCTCGCGCAGCTCGCAGTTTTTCGCGTCGACGACGATGCTGATTCTGGGCGCGCTGGTGGCGCTGGTGGGTTATGCGGAGAAAGCCGCGGGCGTGCTCGCCGAGCTGCCGTTCGCCCAGCAGGTGTCGGAGCGCGTGTGGGAGCTCAAGATTGTCCTGCTGGTGTTGATTTTCATTTACGCGTTTTTCAAGTTCTCGTGGTCGATCCGCCAGTTCGGTTTGTGCTCGATCCTGGTTGGCGCGACCAAAAAGCCGCCGGCGGACGC
>JAIOOZ010000325.1 GCA_021414185.1 Betaproteobacteria bacterium | reverse complement strand
CGCCTGAGCCATAACCAGCTGCTCGGACTGCGCACCGCGACCGGCAAGACCTTTTACCTCGGCATCGTGCAGCGCCTCCTGATCGCCGAAAACGGCGCCGTGTCGGTCGGCTTGCGCGTGATTCCCGGCGCGCCGCGGCCGATCGCGGTTCGCGTATCGGGCGTGCCCACGCCGGACGGCAAAAAATTCGACCGTGCGCTGCTGATGCCGGAAGACGTGCCGCGCAAAATTCCCGCGTCGCTGATCATGGCGCCGACGGCCTACCAGTTGAACCGGCCGGTAGACCTGTATATCGATACCCAGCAGCCCGCGAAACTCATCTCATTGCTCGACAAAGGCGTCAACTTCGAGCGCGCGACCTTCGTCGCCGGCTGACCGATGGGCCAGTCGAAACGCGGTGTGAAAAACAAAAAGCCTCGGCCCACGTCCGCCACCCGCGCGCGGCCGGTCTGCGAGCTCTGCGCGCAAACCGGCGGGGAGATTCTTTGGCGCGACAAACGGTGCCGCGTCGTGCTGGTCGCCGAACCGGATTACGCCGGCTTCTGCCGCGTCATCTGGAACGACCATGTCAGGGAAATGACCGATTTGTCCGCCGCTGACCAACGCCACTGCATGCGCGTGGTGCTGGCCGTTGAACAGGCTCTGCGCGGCGTGCTCAAGCCGCACAAAATCAATCTCGCGAGCCTGGGCAATATGACGCCGCATGTGCACTGGCACGTGATTCCGCGCACAACACGCGATGCGCATTTTCCCAATCCGGTGTGGGGCAAGAAACTGCGCGCGGGTCAGCGCGGCGCTGCGACCCGGCTGCGCGAACGGCTCGCGGCGGAACTTTTGAACTTACTCTGAGAATGCAACCTAACCCTTTAATGTGTATTAAGTCCGGCTTTGTGTAAGTTTGTGTAAGTACGTGACCTTAATCACATACATGCGCCGTTGGTGTCGGCTAATCTGCCCTCCATCGGCAGAGCTTGCCCCTGTGAATTCGGGGCTTTAAGCTCGCATTTGAACCTGATGAATCAACAGGGCGGCGCAGTCAGCGGCTGGCACAACACCAGTCAATTGCACGCCTGACGCGGGATTCATCGTTTACTGGAGGCGGGGCGCAAAGATGGTCAATCAGGCGACGTTGCTTAACGCGGCACAACTGCAGTTCACCGACCACGCAGGCTGCAAGCGCTGGATCGAATCGCTGCCGCTCACCAATTTGCAGTCGGCGCAGCATTTACTGACGGACCAAATCGCGCTGGTCCGCCTGGCAGGCTTCGCGCCGGGCGAATTGCTGCGCATACTCGAAACCCTGCGCGAACCGGTCCACTACGTGCAGTCCGAAGTCGCGCACAAATACACCGCCAAGCCGCTGCCGCTCGAAAGCAACGAAGCCGCGCTGTGGACGCGGACACTCGGGCTGTGGCAGGAATACACCGACGCCTACCTCGCCTGCCGCGATGCGCACGTGCAGGGCGACGTCGCCCTGCGCAACCACGGCGCGCTGATCGTCATGCGGTGCCTGCGTTACACCGCCAACGCCATGTTCGAGCATTACCGCATTTATCGCCAGGTGCCCGCCGCGCGCTGGAAAAACCTGCACCAGCTGTACGATTTCGCCGAGCAAAGCGGATTTGCGCACGCCGTCGTTGCGGATACCTTTATCCGCGAGGAAGCCGACTCCACCTGCTGCGCCGCCTATTGCCAGGCATTGCTGGCGCATCTCGCCAATCCGTTTGCATTGTCCGGGCGCCAGATGCAGTTTTTCGCGCGCTGGATCGAAAAATGGTCGGGCCTGGTCGGCCTCGCCATGCAACCGCTGGCGCCTTCTGCCATTCCTGCGCTGTGTGTCGATCTCGCGGGCAGCTCAGGCCCGACTTTTGCCGAAGGTGCTGAGCCGCTTACCAGCCTGCGCTATCTCGACCTCGAGCAGATCGCACGCACGCTGCGCCAGACTATTACGTTGCTGAAGCAGGGACAGACGCCAGCCGCGCTCGGCCTCGGCGACGATGCGCGCCAGCCGGGCTGCGAAAACCTGCTGATGCTGCTCTATATCCAGTGGTGCCGCGCCGGCACCGGCCGCGGCGAACAGCGCAACATGCTCGAAGAAAAAGCCCAGGTGTGCCTGGGCGTGCACGCCGCG
>JAIOOZ010000324.1 GCA_021414185.1 Betaproteobacteria bacterium | reverse complement strand
TGTTGCGCCGGCGCAACGAAATTTGTGCAATTGTGGTATGATTCGGGCATAATTTGCCTAATCAGGCGGCCTGTGATATTAGTTATGGGTGTCGTTGATTCAGCAGCTTAGTTTGACAGGCAAACTGGGTAATCCAAGGTTCGTTTTAACTGTTGCAGCTCAGGAGGAACAAAAATCATGATTTCAGCTTTTCGCAAAACTCTCGCCGGACTCGCCGTTGTAGCAGCCTGCATTCCTGCTGCTTACGCGCAAGTCAATGGCACGAACCAAGGTTATCTGGTCGACCAGGATTTCAAAGTCGTGACCGCAGTAGGCGGCACGGTTTGCGTGCGCACCAGCGACTGGACGCCGGCGCGCGCTGCAGCAGCCGCGGCTTGCAAACAGTGCACTCCTGACCTCTGCCCGGCACCGCCGCCCCCGCCGAAGCCCGCGGCCAAGCCGGAAGCCAAGCCGGAAGCAAAACCCGCCGCCAAACCGGCGCCGAAACCCGAACCGCGTAACGTCGAACTGAAAATCGAGTTGCAAGGCATCGAGTTCAACAAGACCGAGATGACCGCCGACAACAAGAAGGAACTCGACGAGTTCATGACCAAGGAAGTGAAACCGCTGACCACCATCGGCGCGGTGATCATTACCGGTCATACCGATCGTATCGGTAGCGACAAATACAACAAGACCCTGTCTGAGAAACGCGCACTTGGCGTCAAGGACTACGTGGTTGGCAAAGGCATCGACCAGAAGCTGATTTTCTGGGAAGGCAAAGGCCCGAAACAGCCGATCCCGGTCACCAAGTTCTGCGACAACAAGATGAAGCGCAAACAGCTGATCGAGTGCCTGGCGCCTAACCGCCGCGTAACGGTCGAAGTCGTCGGCACCATCCTGCCGCCGCCGCCGAAGCCGAAACCCGAAGCGAAACCGGCCGCCAAGCCGTAAGCGTAATCCAGCTTAAGAAAAGCCCTGCTTCGGCAGGGCTTTTTTTTGTATGCTAACCATATGAATCCGCTCGCCGAACCCGCCGACGCCGTCATAGAGGCCCGCTGGGTCATCCCGCTCGAGCCCGCGCGCGATGTTCTCGCCGACCATTCCGTAGTCATTTCCGGCGACCGCATCACCGCCATCCTGCCAACTGTCGAGGCCCGCGCCAAATACCAGGCGCGCCAGCGGTTCGAGTTGACCGGGCATGCGCTGATACCCGGATTAATCAACCTCCATACGCACGCCGCCATGACGCTGATGCGCGGACTCGCCGACGATCTCACGCTGATGGACTGGCTCAATCAGCACATCTGGCCGGCCGAGATGAAGCATGTGTCGGAACAATTCGTCTACGACGGCACGCGGCTCGCCTGCGCGGAAATGCTGCGCGGCGGCGTGACCTGCTTCAACGACATGTATTTCTTCCCGCAGGCGGCCGCGCGCGCGGCGCGCGACGCCGGCATGCGCGCCGGGCTGGGACTGATCGTCATCGAGTTCCCCTCGCTTTACGCTGCCGACGCCCAGGATTACCTGAGCAAAGGGCTGGCGCTGCGCGATGAACTGCGCAATGAACCATTGCTGAGTTTCTGTCTCGCCCCGCACGCGCCCTACACAGTCAGCGACAAGAGCCTGCGCCAGATCGCAACATTTGCCAGTGAACTCGATCTGCCGGTGCACATGCACGTGCACGAGACCGTCGCGGAAATCGAGCAGAGCCTCAAGGACCACGACGTGCGTCCGCTGCAACGGCTGGCCGACCTCGGTCTCCTGGGTCCGGGACTCATCGCCGTCCACGCCGTACATCTTGAACCGCGCGAAATCGAGCTGTTTGCGCAACATGGTTGCCATGTCGCGCACTGCCCTTCGTCGAACCTCAAACTTGCCAGCGGCCTTGCGCCTATACGCGCGCTGCTCGCGGCCGGCGTCAACGTCGCGCTGGGGACCGACGGTGCGGCCAGCAACAACCGGCTCGACATGTTTGCCGAAATCCGCCTGGCAGCGCTGCTCGCCAAAGGCATCACGGGCGATGCAACGGCGCTGCCCGCGTGGCAGGCGCTCGAAATGGCAACGCTCGGCGCCGCGCGCGCGTTGGGGCTCGACAGCAAGATAGGCTCGCTGCGTCCGGGAAAATTTGCCGATCTCGCGGCCGTGCGGCTGGACGGCATCGAAACTTCGCCGTGCTACGATCCGCTCTCGCACCTCGTGTATGCGGCCGGGCGCGAGCAGGTAAGCCATGTGTGGGTCAACGGAAAACTCGTGCTCGACGACCGCCAGCTGACGACCATCGACACGCAGGAAGTCATCGCCACCGCCGCATACTGGCGCGCACGCATCGGAGCGCAATGAGCATCAACGTCGATCCCGCTGAAATCGCCAAATTCAGCGAACTCGCCCACCGCTGGTGGGACCCCAACAGCGACTTCAAGCCGTTGCACGATATCAATCCGTTGCGGCTGGACTATATCGACAGGCTGGCCGGACTGCGCGGCAAACGCGTGCTCGACGTGGGCTGCGGCGGCGGCATACTCGCCGAGAGCATGGCGCAACGCGGCGCGCAGGTCACCGGCATCGATCTCGCCGACAAGGCCCTCAAGGTCGCGCAACTGCACGTCCTGGAAAGCGGCAATCAGGTCGAATACCGCAACGTCTCGGCCGAAAATTATGCGCGCGAGCAACCGGGGCAATTCGACGTTGTTACTTGCATGGAGCTGCTGGAGCACGTGCCGGACCCGGCGAGCACGGTAGCCGCCTGTGCTGCGCTGGTGAAACCCGGCGGCCATGTATTTTTCTCGACCATCAACCGTAATCTGAAGTCTTACCTTTTTGCGGTCATCGGCGCCGAATACGTATTGCGCATGCTGCCGCGCGGCACGCATCGCTACGAGAAATTCATCAAGCCGTCGGAACTCGGCGCATTTTGCCGGCACGGCGGCCTCGACGTCCGTGAAGTCATCGGCATGACTTATAACCCGCTGACCGATCATTACGCATTGGGTGCGGATACCGACGTCAATTACATCCTGCATTGCCAATCCGCCTAGTGGAACCACGCATGACCAAAGCAGTCCTGTTCGACCTCGACGGCACGCTCGCCGATACCGCGCCCGACCTCGCCTATGCGCTCAATTGCATGCGCGCGAAACGCAATCTGCCTGCTTTACCAGTGGCTGCAACACGCGCCTACACCTCAATGGGCGCGCGCGGACTGCTTGGCGTCGGACTCGACGTCACGCCTACCCATCCTGAGTATGATGCGATGCGCGAAGAATTCCTCGCGATTTACGCTGATAACCTCTGTCGCGATTCATGCCTGTTTCCCGGCATGATGGAACTGCTCGATGCACTCGAGCAACGCGGATTGTTATGGGGCGTGGTCACCAACAAGGCCGAACGTTTCGCCCTTCCCTTGCTCGAACTCCTCGGCGTGCACGAACGCGCCGCCTGCGTGATCGGCGGCGACACCACCGGCAAGACCAAGCCCGACCCGGCACCGCTGTTTGCCGCCACCGACCGCATCGGCATCGCGCCACGCGATTGCATCTATGTCGGCGACGACCGCCGCGACGTGCAGGCTGGCCAGGCCGCAGGCATGAAAACGATAGTCGTCAAATTCGGCTACCTGCACGGCAACGACCCCGAAACCTGGGCTGCCGACGCCATGATAGACACTCCCCAGGAATTGTTGCAGCACCTCTGATACAGGATGCAGGAGCCTGGATTCAGAAAGTCCCTCCGCCCCTTGCAATCTTGGTTTGCGGCCTGATATGCGATAATGACGGTGCCGAGTTGGTCCAGGCACGGGTATCGGTTCTTGTCGACCCCCGTTCCTGAAACCAGCATCCTGCTTTCAGGGGGCGACTTGGCTTCGACGTGGGTTGCAAAGCAGTGCAGGGCATACCGAGGCCCAGCTACCTCGTAAATACAACTGGATCGCTATAAACGCGAACGACG
>JAIOOZ010000323.1 GCA_021414185.1 Betaproteobacteria bacterium | reverse complement strand
CGGAACGGCAATACCGGAGTAAGCAATTTCGGCGCACAGCCGCAATGCGTTGTTATATGTCCACCACGTGACTTCCCGGGTCAGGCCGGACGTTTCGGCGGCATCTATCGTGCGCGCTTCCGGCACTTCGCCGAGTTCGGCATCCGTCCAGCACAGCTGGCACTCCAGCCCGGCCACGCGGCCGGTTTTCATGTCGAGCTGCGGCAGAAAACCTATGCTCAGCGCACTCTGTTCCAGCGCGTAACGCAACCGCGTCTCGTACTGCATGTTGCGTTCTTCGCTCTCGCCATGCGCCGGGTCGTAGACGGCGATGCGCTCCGCGGAACCGCGCGCGGCGCCCGCCGCGAGCTTGCCATTGCGCACCAGCGTCTGCTGGTCCGCGCCATGGTCCGGATACATGGCGATGCCGATGACGGCGTCGGAGTCGAACGAGCGGTCGCCGAGCGGGATCGGCGCTTCCAGCGCTTCGAGAATCTTGTTCGCGGCGAGAATCGCCACGCCTTCGCCGGCGATACGCGGCAACAGGCACGCAAATTGGTCGCGGCTCACCCGGCCCAACTGATCCTGCTTGCGCAGCACGCCTTCGCGCATGCGGCGGGTGACGCGCAGCATGAATGCTTCGCCCTTCTGCAATCCCAGCACACGGTCGACATGCTCGACCTTGGCGACCTGCAGCACCAGCAACCCCAACTGCTTGCCTTCCTGGCGATGGGCCTCGATGGTTTTGCGGAAGATATCCATGAAGGCGGCGTACTCGGGGGTCGGCAGCGTGCGCACGACACCGCCTTCGGCCTGGCTGCGTGCCGCCAGCGAGGCGATCAGCGCGATCTGCAGGAAAGTGAAGCGCTGCAGCGCGAGCAGGCTCTCGGCGCAGCGGTCCGGATCGCCGGAATACAGCCGCAGCGCGGTGCGCGTCATTGCGCTCTGAAAGCGCAGGCAATCGCGCCGCATGCGCTCGATCGGCTCACCTTCGGCGTCGAGCGCCCATTCACCCAGCGCCAGATAGACCGGTTCGACACCGGCGCCGCCCGCGGCAGCAGCCCCCGCAAATGCCGGGGCCAGTCCGCCGGCGACCGGCACGAAAATGTCCGGGGCGCGCTGGCGTCCTTCTTCGTACAGGGACGCCACACCGCGGAGCGCTGCCGCATCGGCGCCGAACTCCTCGGCGAGGCGGTCGACCAGCGCCCTCAGGCCAATGCCGGGTTCCGGCTCCTGGACGGGCGGTTGCTGCCCGTCTGCGCCGTTCTCAGAGGAAGTATTCGGAGGTGTCAAGGTCTACACTCCCCTTGGGCAGCGTGCGTTTGATGCCGGCCTCCTCGATGATCTTGGTCGCCTTGAGCTTGTTGCGATGCAGGTCCATCACCACCATGACGCGCGGGAACAGCTTCAGCCGCGGATTGCGCGCGATCACGATGCCGATCTCGCCGGAATGCAGCTCGACCATCGCGCCCACCGGATAAGTGCCTATGCACTGGATGAATTGTTCGACCAGGGGCCCGTCGTACTTGGTGTCGCGGTCGTCGTAGAGCACGCGCAACGCCGCCGCCGGCGCCATGACCTCGCCGTAGGGCCGCGCC
>JAIOOZ010000341.1 GCA_021414185.1 Betaproteobacteria bacterium | reverse complement strand
CGGCCGGGCGTCATCCTGCAGGTGGGCGCCATGCAGCGGATTGTTTTCGGCGAGTACGACGGCAAGCGCTCCGCGCGCGCAGATGCGCTGCTCGCAGCACTGCTGCACGCCGGCATCAAGGCCGAACTGTCAGACGACATCCGCCGCACGCTGTGGGAGAAGTACACCTTCCTCGTCGGTCTCTCCGGCACCACAACGACGATGCGCTCCACCATAGGCCCGATCCGCAGCAATCCGCGCACGCGCGCGTTCCTGTATGAGTTGTTTAAAGAAGTCGTTGCAGTGGGCCGCGCGCATGGCGTGGCATTGCCGGCGGATTTCGCCGACGACCGTTTGAAGTTCGGCGACAGCGTGCCGGCCACCATGACATCATCGATGCATCACGATCTCGAGCGCGGCAACCCGCTCGAAGTCGAGTGGCTGGCCGGCGGCGTAGTCACGCTGGGCGCCGCAGTCGGCGTGCCGACACCCGCGAACCGTGCGGTGTGGGACATGCTGGCCCTGTATGCAGAGGGCCGTCCGCCCGCGGTATGAGCGAGCCGGCGTTAACCGTACGCGCGGTCCGCGCCGTCGCAGTCGAAGTGCCGATGCGCTACGTGCTGGGCACCAGCGCCGCCGCAGTCCGCGCGGCACCTCTGCTGCTGGTAGACGTCGAGACCGAAGAGGGCGTCACCGGCCGCACTTATCTTTTTTGTTATCTGGCGGCGGCGGCGCCGGCGATCGTCAGCCTGCTGGCCGAAGTCGAGCGCGCGGTGCGCGGCGAGTGCATCGCGCCGGAAGTATTGTGGGCGCTGTTGTCGAAACGTTTCCGACTGATAGGCGTGCAGGGCATAGTGCGCATGGCGATGGCGGCATTCGACACCGCGTGCTGGGACGCGCTCGCTATTGCGGCGAATATGCCGTTGGCCGCTTACCTCGGCGCCGCGCCGCGGCCGGTCCCCGCGTATAACAGTTGCGGCCTCGGGTTGATGCCGCCCGCGGCGCTTGCCGATGAAGCGGAAAAACTGCTCGCCGGCGGATTTCGCGCGGTGAAGCTGCGTCTCGGCTATCCGACGCTGGAAGAAGACATCGCTGCTTTGCATGCGGTAAAAAAACGCGTGCCCGCCGCCATCAAAATCATGGTCGATTTCAACCAGGCGCTGTCGGTTGACGACGCGCTCAAGCGCGGCCGTGCGCTCGACGGCGCAGGCGTGTCCTGGATCGAAGAGCCGATACGCCACGATGACTATCGCGGCTGCGCCATGCTGGCGCGTGAACTGCAGACGCCGATCCAGATCGGCGAGAACTTTTCCGAGCCGCGCGCGATGGCCGAAGCGCTCGACTTGCAGGCGTGCGATTACGTGATGCCCGACCTCGAACGAATCGGCGGCGTGACCGGATGGAGGAGTGCTGCGGCACTCGCGGCTGAGC
>JAIOOZ010000340.1 GCA_021414185.1 Betaproteobacteria bacterium | reverse complement strand
GAGGTCAGGCCGCGCAACGGGAAGAGCTGCAGAAAGCTGCCGCCGCCGAACAGTACAAGCAGCGCCACGCCGAGTACGAAGCCGGGAATCGCATAGCCGACCAGTATCGCGGTGCTCGACACCAGATCGAAGGCCGTGCCGTGGCGCACCGCCTTGGCGATACCGAGCGGAATCGAGATCAGGTAGGTGAGAAAGAAAGTCCACAAGCCGAGGCTGATCGACACCGGCAGCTTGGCCTTGATGAGCGTCCATACGTCCTGGTGCTGAAAGTAGCTGGTGCCCAGATCGAAGCGCGCGAAGCGGCCGAGCATTTCGACAAAGCGTTCGTACGCCGGCTTGTCGAACCCGTAGAGCGCCTTGATCTCAGCGAGCTTCTCGGGGTCGACACCGCGGTTGCCGCGGTAGATATTGCTGGTTGATGCGGCGACCTCTTCGCCGCCCTGACCGCCTTTGAGGAGCTGCACCATCTGGTCGACGGGGCCGCCCGGCACGAACTGGATGACCGCGAAGGTCAGCAGCAGCACGCCGAACAGCGTCGGGATCATCAGCAGCAGGCGTTTCGCGATATATATCCACATGTTCTTCTACGGGCCTTCCGGTTTTACCCACCACGCCTTGAGCATCCAGTCGTCCGGCTGATAATACAGCGGCTGCTGCTGCGGGATGCCGAAACGGTTCTTGTAGGCGACGCGGTGTACGGTGTTATGCCAGTGCGGAATCATGTAGTGGCCGGCCAGCAGCGCGCGGTCGAGCGCGCGGCAGGCCGTCACCAGATCGTCGCGGCTCTCGGCCGTGAGTGCTGCCTGCACGAGGCGGTCGATGCCGGGGTTTTTCAGGCCCATCAGGTTGTGCGATCCCTTTTCGTCGGCATTGTCGCTCGCGAAACGCAGAAATAATTCGTTGCCGGGACTCTGGCTCGACAGAAACCAGTGCACCATGATGTCAAAATCGAAATCTTCAATGCGTTTGGAGTAGAGCGCCGCATCCAGCACGCGGTACCTGACCTGGATGCCGAGCTTTTCGAGGCTGCGCGCAAACGGGGCGACCACGCGTTCCCAGCTGCGGCGGTCGATCAACATTTCGAATTCGAACGGTTCGCCCCTGGCATTGCGCACCGCGCCGTCGCGGTACGTCCAGCCTGCCGCGGTCAGCAACTCGCGAGCCTGGCGCAGGTTCTCGCGCAGCGAGTTGGGAGGGGTGGTCGTGGGCTGCGGTTCGACCGCGCCAAAAACCGCGGGCTCGAGGTACTTGCGCACGGGTTCCAGCAATTTGAGCTCGGCGGCGGTGGGCGCGTCGCGCGCCGCCATGTCGCTGTTGGTAAAAAAACTGTAGGTGCGCGTGTACTGGTTGTAGAAAAGCTGGCGATTCATCCATTCGAAATCCATGGCCAGCGCGAGCGCCTTGCGCACGCGCACGTCCTGAAACAGCGGCCGGCGCAGGTTGAATATATAGCCCTGCATACCCTGCGGATTGCGGTGAGTCAGTTCGCGCTTGATGATTTCGCCGCGCGCAAACTTCGGTCCCGTGTAGCCGCGCGCCCAGTTCTTGGCGACGTTTTCATGGTTGAAATCGAATTCGCCGGCCTTGAAAGCTTCGAGCCGCACCAATTCGTCTTTGTAGAAGCGGAACGAAACGCGGTCATAGTTATACATGCCGCGCCGCGCCGGTATCTGCGCGGCCCAGTAGTTGAGGTCGCGCCGATAGGTGATATTTTTGCCCAGATCCATGCGATCGATTACGTAAGGGCCGCTGGCAATCGGCGGTTCGAGCGTAATTTTTTCGAACGGCTTGCCATCGCCCCATTTGCGCGAAAAAATCGCGAGCTGGCCGACGATCATGTGCAGATCGCGGTTGCGGCGCTTGAATTCGAAACGCACGGTACGCGCGTCGACTGCCACGATGGCTTTCACGTCGGTCAGCATGGCGCGGTAGATCGGGCTCGCCGCCTTGCTGATGAGCATGTCGTACGAATACTTGACGTCTGCCGCGGTGACCGGGTCGCCATTGGAGAAGCGTGCTTTGGCGTTGAGCCGGAATGTGATCGAGAGGCCGTCGCGCGCCAACTGCATGTCCTCGGCAAGCAGGCCGTAAATACTCAGCGGTTCGTCATCGCTTTGCACGACGAGCGTGTCGAACATGAGGTCGGTCATGCCGGCTGGTGAAGTGCCCTTGAGCGTGAATGGATTGAGCTTGTCGAACGAGCCCAGGTTCGACATATAGAGTTCACCGCCTTTGGGCGCGTCGGGGTTGACGTAATCGAAGTGGGTGAATCCCGGGGGATATTTCGGCGTGGCGCCGAGGGCGATGCCGTGGGCAGCGGCGGCCGGACCGCAGAACGCCAAAGCGGCGCAACCGGCGACCAGCGTGCGTATCAGGCGATTCATGGAGGGTTCGCGCATGGCGCGAGTTTAGCGAAAGCGCCGCATGGCGTCACGCCGCGCACGGCGTAATCAGCGCGGCTTTTGCGCCAGCACTATTTTTTTCGAGCCGTTGCCCGCAACGGCTTTTTTGGCGGAGCCGGGTTTTCGTGCCACCTTATTGGCGGTTTTGCCGCTTTTGCGCGATGCATGCTTCGCGGATTTTTTCGGCGCTTTGGCGACGGTCACCTTGGGTGCGGGCAGGTCCGGCAGATACGGCGTGGCGCTGCCGCCGGAGGGAACCAGCAGCGTGGCGCCGGAGGCCACGCCGCGTTTCGGCGCTATGCCGTTGACTTGTTTCAGCTGCGCTACGCTGATTCCATATCGCGTCGCGATGCGGTCGACGGTTTCGCCCGCTTTCAGCTTGTAGGCCTGCCACGACACCAGCGGCTGCTCGTTGGATTCGAGATTCGAGCGGAAACTTTCGACTTTGTCGGCGGGAAACAGCAGCACGCGCTCGCCGTCGGCCTTGATTACCGGCCGGCTGTTGCCCGGGTTCAGCGACAGGAATTCTTCGACCGGCATTTCGGCGAGCTTGGCGGCGAGTTTGACGTCGATGTGCTTGGTGGTGGTGACGGCGACGAAGTAAGGCTGGTTTGGCACTTCGGCCAGATCGATGCCGAATTGCGCGGGATTGGCGATGATGTTTTTCACCGCCTGCAGCTTGGGCATGTAATAGCGCGTTTCATTCGGCATGCTGAGGCTGCGGTAGTCGGTGGCGAGGCCCCTCGCCAGGTTTTTGGCGATCGCGCGCGACACCGCGCCTTCGCCCCAGTTATAGGACGCGAGTGCCAGATCCCAGCTGCCGAACATTTCGTAGAGCTTTTCGAGGTAATCGAGCGCCGCGTTGGTGGCCGCCATGACGTCGCGCCGGCCGTCGTACCAGAAATTCTGCTGCAGCCCGTAGTGCTTGCCGGTCGACGGTATGAACTGCCAGATGCCCGACGCGTGCGCGCGGGAGTAGGCGACGGGGTTGTAGGCGCTTTCGATGATGGGCAGCAGCGCGATTTCGCTCGGCATGCCGCGCTTTTCGACCTGCTCGACGATGTAATAGAGGTAGCGGCTGCTGCGCTGGACGGTGCGCGCGATGTAATCGGGGCGCTTGGAAAACCATTCTTCCTGCTCGGTGACGAGCGGGCTCGTCATGTCGGGCAGGCCGAAGCCGGTGCGTATGCGCTGCCACAGGCTGGTCGGCGCGGTGGTCAGGTCCATCACGATGGGCGGTCGCAAGGGTGGCGGTACCGTTATATTTGCCGGGAGCAAAGCGCTGGACGACGTATCGATGGCGGGCGTGGCGCGCTCAACGGTGTCGCTCGCCGGCGTACCTGGCGCGGCGTCCAGTGTTGCGCTGCGCAGCGTGAGCGGCTCCGCCGGGACATCCGCAGCGGTGGTTGAACGTTGCCCGCCGGGAGAAGCCTCGGCTGAAAACGCCAACGGGGAATAAGTGAAAATTAGGAATCCGGCTGCGATCAGCGCGGCTCTGACTTGTGGCTGCATCAGGTGCCAGTCCGGTCTTATTTTTAACGCAGCCATGTTAACCAATCTGCGTTCGCCCAGTCAAGGCAAATTCCTGAAAAAAATCAACGATAAACGACGGATTTAGCGTCAGAAATTATTTTTCCATTCGCGGATCGCGCCGAGCACGCTAACCGGGTCTTTTAACGGTTTTCCGGCGTGTTTGCTGGCTGCCGCGATGACTTCCGGCTGTTCGCAGCGCAGGAAGGGGTTGGCGAGTTTCTCCTGCGCCAGGGTGGAGGGCAGGGTCGGTTCGTCTTTGGCGCGCTGGGCGCCGGCCGCCTGTTCCCATTTAGCGAGTTCGGCATTGCCCGCTTCGACGGCTTTGCCGAACTTGATATTGGCCATGGTGTATTCGTGGCCGCAGTAAACGCGTGTTGCCGCGGGAAGCTGCGCGAGCTTGGCGAGCGAGTCGTACATCTGCGCCGGCGTGCCTTCGAACAGGCGGCCGCAGCCGCAGGCGAACAGCGTGTCTCCGCAGTACAGCATGCCGCCGCCGTAAAACGCGATATGGCTTTTGGTGTGCCCCGGGATTTCGAACACCTCGAATTCGACGCCGAACTCCTGCAGCGTGAAGCGGTCGCCTTCGCGCACGCGGTGGCTGACGGTCGGAATGCGCTCATCATAGGGGCCGTATACCGGCACCGGGAAGTGTTCGAGCAGTTCCGCGTTGCCGCCGACGTGATCGGCATGGTGATGGGTATTGAGAATGGCGGTGAGCTTTAGTTTCTGCGCCTTGAGGTAAGCCAGCACTGGCTTGGCATCGCCGGGATCGACTACCGCGGCATTGCTGCCCTGTCTCAGGGTCCAGACATAATTGTCCTGGAAAGCGCGCACTGGAAAAACACTGATGTCATTCATGTCGGAGGGCCCGCAGAGATTGATGCACAGGCCGTATCTTTGTTTTAAACTGCCCGCATGTCAACGTTGACGGATGTCCAATCGCCTGCCGCGTGGCTGGCCACCCCGCTGGGGCGCTATCTGCTCGATTGCGAGCTTAAATATGTCGATGAAGCGGTCGCCGACGTGTTCGGCTACAACGCGCTGCAACTGGGCCTGCCGGAGCACGATTTCCTGCGCGCCAGCCGTATCCCACTCAAGTGTCGCGTCGCGCGGGACGGTCCGGCGGGGCTGCACGCGCGTTTTCGCGATCTGCCGATTGCCAGCAACAGCATCGATTTGCTGGTACTGCCGCATGTGCTCGAATTCAGCGTCAACCCGCACCAGATACTGCGCGAAGTCCAGCGTGTGCTGATGCCGGAAGGGCAGGCGGTGATTGCGTGCTTCAATCCGTGGAGCCTGTGGGGTGTGCGCCGCATGTTCAACCGCACGCCCGACGCTTATCCGTGGGATGCACATTTCATTACGCTGCCGCGCCTGAAAGACTGGCTGGCTCTGCTCGAACTCGAGATCACCGCCGGCCGCATGGGTTGTTACGTGCCGCCTTTCGCGCAGGACAAGTGGATCCAGCGTTTTAGTTTCATGGAGGCCGCCGGCGACCGCTGGTGGCCGATCGCGGGCGGGGTTTATTTCCTGCACGTCGTGAAGCGCGTGCGCGGTATGCGCGTCATCATGCCCAAATGGCGCGAAGAGGCTGTGCGTCGGCCCAACCTGTCGGTAGTGCCCAAGACACAGGACAACGACCTGCCTGCCGCCGCGCGCAACACTGTTGAAATGCAATGACCGGCGGCGAGGTCGAGGTCTATACCGACGGCGCATGCAAAGGCAATCCGGGCGTCGGCGGCTGGGGTGTGCTGCTGCGCTATGGCGACCGCACGCGCGAACTGTGCGGGGGCGAACCGCATACCACCAACAACCGCATGGAACTCACGGCGGTGATCCGCGCGCTCGAGGCGCTCAATCGCAAATGCCATATCAGGCTGCACACCGATTCGAAATACGTACAGCAGGGCATCACCGAGTGGATACATGCGTGGAAAAAGCGCGGCTGGAAAACCTCGGACAAGAAGCCGGTTAAAAACGAAGACCTGTGGCGGCAGCTCGATGATCTCGCGCGCGAGCACGATATCGAATGGCTGTGGGTCAAGGGCCACGCCGGACACGACGGCAACGAGCGCGCCGACGAACTGGCCAACCGAGGCTGCGCCTGCGTTGAGCGAGAGGCGAGAGGGGAGAGGCGAGAGGCGTAAGACGCGAGCGGCTGGAGGGTTTTCCTCTCGCCTCTCCCCTCTCGCCTCTCCAAACCCTATGCGTCAAATCATCCTTGATACTGAAACCACCGGCCTCGACCCCAAGCTCGGCCACCGCGTGATCGAAATCGCGGCGGTCGAGATCGTCGACCGGCGGCTGACCGGCAATCATTTTCACCGCTACGTGAATCCGGGGCGCGCCAGCGAAGAGGGCGCATTGCAGGTGCACGGGCTCACCGAGGAATTCCTGCGCGACAAGCCGAAGTTCGGCGACATCGCGAAAGAGCTGCTCGAATTCGTCAGCGGCACCGAACTCATCATCCACAACGCGGCGTTCGACTGCGCGTTTCTCGACGCCGAGTTCGGGTTGCTCGATCTCAAGCCGATCGCCGAATATTGCCCGCAGGTGGTGGACACGCTGCGCATGGCGCGCGAACTGTACCCGGGCAAGAAAAACAATCTCAACGCGCTGTGCGAGCGTTACCAGATAGACAATTCGACGCGCACCCTGCACGGCGCGTTGCTCGACGCCAATCTGCTCGCCGAAGTGTATCTGGCGCTGACGCGCGGCCAGGACAGTCTGATGATAGACGCTGCGCCCACGCCGCAGGCGCAGGCTGAAACGCGTCGTGCCGCCGGCAAGCTTGAGCTGGTGGTGCTGGCGGCCAGCGCCGAAGAAGTTGCCGAGCATGAAAAGCAGCTCGCGGACATAGACAAGGCGAGCCGCGGCGCATGTTTGTGGAAGAAACTCGAAACCGCCTAGCGGGCGGCAACTACCGAGCGATCAGACTTCCTCGCCGCGCGCGAGCCTCGCGCACACCGTCGTAATCAGGCGCCGCGAAATGCTGATGCTGGGCGGCAGTTGCGGCAACTGCTCCGCATCGAAAAACCGCGCTTCCTCGATCTCCACGCCGTCCGGCGTGATTTTGCCGCCGGCGTAATCGGCGGTGAACGCCACCATCAGCGAATGCGGGAAAGGCCATGGCTGGCTGCCGAAGTAGCGGATGTTCTCGACTTCGACGCCGACTTCCTCGCGCGTCTCGCGCCGCACCGTGTCTTCGAGCATTTCGCCGGGCTCGACGAAGCCGGCGAGCGCGCTGTAGCGTCCCGGCGCCCATTCCTTCTTGCGCCCTAGCAGCACTTCGCGGCCGCGCTTGATCAAGATCATGATCGCCGGCGAGACCGGCGGATAAACGGTGAACCTGCACTTGGGGCAGGCGCGCGCGCGTTCTTCGCTGCGCGCGACGGTCGGCGTGCCGCAGCGGCTGCAGAACTGGTGATTGCGGTCCCACTCCATGATCTGGAATGCGCGGCCGGCAAGTACGGCCAGCGGCTCCTCAACGATGCCGAATACCGAACGCAGTCCCTGCATCGCATGGCCGTCCGGCAACTCGTTCGCGTGCTCAAGTTCGGAGACATAGCAATGCTCGCCGCCGTAGGTGCCCAGATACAGGCTGCGCACGGTGCTGACGCCGAGTTCGGAAATATCGCGGCAGCGCGGCAGCCGTGCTTCGTCGTCGATCCGCGCGAGCAGCAATTCGCCGCGATGGAATGCGAACCACAGGGCCGGTTCGTTGCGCTCCGCTGGCGCGACCACCAGCGGCTGGTATTCGTGCGGCATATGCAGGTCTTTTAAGGGTTGGTCGTGCGCACGCGGGCCAGCGTGGCGACGCAGCCTTTGGCGCCGGCCGTGCGGACGAGGAATTGATAGACTTCGCCCGCCGCCACGGTCAGCGTATGGGGATTGGTCGAACCGTCGCACGCAAGCTTGATCGTGTGCCGGCCGGGGGCGAGTTCGAGCGGGCCGTAGGGTTCCGCCACCGGCTTGCCATCCACTTCCGAGATGCTGACGCGCGGGCCGAATCCGGGCGAGCCGTACGACACGACGTCGCCTGACATGATCAGGGCGGTGGTGCGCGGGCTGCGGTTGCCCGAGTGCGGCGATGCGCAGCCTGCGACCAGTATTGCCGCGAGGGCCGCGCACGCGATGCGGTAGATGTTTGCTCTCATGAGTCTCCCCCCGATGAAACCGAGCCTGTTGTACCAGGAATTCGCCGAAAGCCATGCATAGTCGGCAATTTGCACACGTTCAAACGGGAATATTACTATGAGTCAGTCCTTTCTGTATCGCGCGAACTGCAAACGCGCATAAATTGGCGCTATGCTTGCAACATCGGGCAGCGGCACGCGCGTTGCCGCATTGCCGTTGACGTAGTCCATCCATTGAAAGGTTACCGTGGCCAGCGAAAAAGACAGCAGCATCCGTGAGGTAAATTTCGAGGCCGCCGCCAGCCTGATTGCCGCGCTCGAGCAGGACCTGAAAAAACTCTCCGGCGATTCGCGCGATATTCAGCGCCTCAGGGACGAAGTCGAAACCCTGAAGAACGTGCTCAACTCGCCGGTGCGCCGCGACCATTGGGTGACGGAGGGTCTGCACGGCGTGCGCGATGTGATCGAGCGCGTCAAGGACGAGGTTGTCGCCGATGGCGTGAAGGGCGGCCAGTACATCGCGGAAATCGGGCGCATTCTGGGTTTGTAAAAAAACGCACTGCGCCGCGCTCTATGGGAGGAGTGCTTTGTTTCGACTATTTGCGGCTTTGATCGCGACGGCATGCGCGCTGCCATGCGATGCGGTGTCTGCCTGCGGCGCCGATCTGCGCGGTGCGCAGACCATCGAGTCGGCGCGCTATCAGATTGCGTATCGCCTGCAGCCGGCAAAAATCGCTGTGGGCAGGCATTTCTCGGTCGAATTCGTGGCGTGCGCCAAAGGCGGCGCGCCGGCGCCGGCCGCTGTGGCGGTGGACGCCAGCATGCCTGAGCATGGGCATGGCATGAATTACAAAGCTGTCGTGAAGCCGGTGCAAAACCAAAATGCGCGCTATCGCGCCGACGGGCTGATGTTCCACATGCCCGGACGCTGGGAACTCATTTTTGAAGTGCAGGGCGCGGTCGGAACCGAGCGCCTGACGCGCAGCATCGCACTCGAGTGACGCGGCGCGGCATTTTCATTTTCGCGGCTGCGATCGTCGCCTGCTTTGCACTGCGGCCTGCCGCAGCCGACGACGGCAATCTGCTCAGGTTCACACCTGAAGAGACCCGCCGTATTCTGCAGCACGGGCCGTGGCCGCGCCCGTGGTCGCGCGACCCTAGTAACCGCGTGTCCGGCAAGCCCGCGGCGATCGCGCTGGGCGAGCGCCTGTTTTTCGATCCGCGTTTGTCCAGCGGCAACTCGCTGTCCTGCGCGAGCTGCCACCTGCCGGCAAAAAGTTTTGCCGATGGGCGCAAGCTCGGCGTCGGGCTCGAGGAGGGCGACCGCAACACGCCCAGCGTGCTCAACGTGCGGCTCAACCGCTGGTTCGGCTGGGACGGTTCGAACGACAACCTGTGGGCGCAGAGCGTGCGCCCCATGCTCGATCCGCGCGAACTCGCGGTGACCGCGCGTCACGTCGCCGATTTCATGCGCAACGACCGCGAGCTGCGTTGCCGTTACCAGCAGGCGTTCGGCGCGCCGCCTGCGCCAGCGGACGACGAGGCAGTGATGGTCGATACGGGCAAAGCGCTCGCTGCCTATCAGGAAACACTGGTGAGCGGGCGCACGCCGTTCGACGATTTTCGCGATGCGCTGGCGCGCGGCGATCGCCAGGCGGCAGCGCGCTATCCGCAGAATGCGCAGCGCGGTTTGCGTATTTTCATCGGCAAGGGTTCGTGCAACCTGTGCCATTTCGGGCCCAATTTCACCAACGGTGAATTCCACGAAACCGGCATCCCGGTGCTGCGCAAGCTGGGCAGCGTTGACTGGGGCCGCTACCAGGGCATCAAGATGCTGCAGGCGAGCCGCTTCAATCTCGAAGGGCCGTATAGCGATGACGCGTCGCGCTCGACGGCAACATCGAGCCGCCATGTCGCGCTCGGCCCGCAGAATTACGAGCAGTTCAAGATACCGTCGCTGCGCAACATCGCTCTGACCGCGCCGTACATGCACAACGGCCATCTGGCGACGCTGCGCGACGTGGTGAAGCACTATTCCGAAATCGACCTGGGCCTGCTGCACTCGGTGCATCTGTACGACAGCGACGGCGTGCCGCAAACGCTGCCGGTCGACAATCTGTTAAAGCCGCTGAAATTGTCAGGGCAGGAGATCGACGACGTGGTGGCGTTTTTGCACACGCTGACGGAAAAACGGGCGGGCGCCGGCATCAGGCGCGTAACGCACAAGTCGAACTGCCGGTAGGGCCGGACTAGTTTCTTGCCCGCAACTGCCAGCCCAGCAGGGCCTGCCGGCCTTCGTCCGTGATGACGTAGTGGTCGAACCCGTCCGCGGCATTGGCGATCCAGCCGTGGATGGCGAATTTGCCGGCGGTGGAAAACGTCAAAGGCGGGCATGGGCGCAGGTTGGCGGTGGCGTCTGCAATCGCCTGCAACAGAAGTGCTTCGGTCGTGTCGTTGAGCTTGCCCATGATGCTGCCCCGTGCAAAGTGGCGTTTGCCTGTCCGCCAGCTGATGAGTGCCATAATAAAAAGGCTGCGCGCGTATTGCCATGATCGGCGGATGGACGGTCGCCTGAATTGAACGAACGGCGCGGAATGTGCGGAATTGACGAATCCGCAGGAGGGGCGGATAGCGGGACGATTCCGCGCGCGGAATATGTTACCGTATAAAAAATCGTAAATTCACCAACACATTCCCGCAAGGCACGAATTCATGAGCACCGACATGCAAAGTTTCACCGCGAGCGACGGTTTAAAGCTGAGTTACCGCATCGACGATTACACCGACCCCTGGCGCCAGGCCGATACCGTGGTGCTGGTGCACGCGGCGATGGGCAGTTCAAATCGTTTTTACGCCTGGGTGCCGCACCTGGCGCGCGACTTCCGGGTGGTGCGCCTCGATCAGCGCGGGCACGGCCAGTCGGGCATACCGACCGCTGAGCAGATGTCATTCAAGCGGCTGGGCATGGACGTGGTCGAGCTCCTCGATCATCTTGGTCTTGCATCGACCAATCTCGCCGGTTCGTCGGCGGGCGGCATCGTTTCGCAAAGCGTTGCGATCAACTACCCCGAGCGCGTGAAGTCGCTGGCGAGTTACGCTGCGCCGCCAGGGATGAAAGTCGGACGCCAGGATTACAACGGATGGCTGGCCAAGATCGGCTCGAAAGGCCTCGCCGCATTTTTGCGCGAGACCATCGCCGACCGCATGGACTTGAGCCAGGTCGAGCCGGGATTCGTCGACTGGTTTATCGCCGAGTCGGCGCGCAACAAGGTGGAGTCGCTCGCCCGCTTCGTGCCGACCGTGGCGGTCGTCGATCTGACAGCCGATTTGCATAAAATACGCTGCCCCACGATGGTCGTGGCACCCGGCGCCGACCCGATCCACCTGATAGATGAATATGAACTGCTGCGGCGCGAGATCAAGCAATGCGAGTTCATCGTCTATGAAGGCTTGCCTCACAACATCACCGACACCGTGCCTGACCGTTGCGCCAAGGAATTGTTGCGGTTCCTGAAATCGCACGCCTGAAACCGCAGGTTTTTGTCGGATAAGTCTGCGGTGGAGGCACCGCTCAGATCGTCTCGCACATCCGCACTTCGGCTGCGAGCCATTTGCGAAAGAGGCGGACTTTGCGTTGCGAAGCGTCGCGTTCGCGGCACAGAAAATAATATTCACCGGCGCTTTTCACGCGCGCGCTGAACGGAAATGCGAGTTCATCGCGCCACTCCAGGCTTTGCAGGTGAAGCGCCGATGCAATGGCAATGCCGCGGTGATTGCGCGCGGCCTGAAGCGCCATGAAAAAATGCCCGAACACGAGCTTGCCCTTGCCGTTTAAGTGCGGCGCGCCGACTGCTTTGAGCCAGTCGGCCCATGCAGCATCCCGTCCTGCGACATGTATCAGCGTGTAATGACGCAGGTCGGCGGGCGTCTTGAGCGGACGGCCTTCAGCCAGCAGCTTTTTACTGCATACCGGGACGAGTATTTCGCTGCACAACTTCTCGGCAAATACGCCGTCCCAGCTGGTGACCATCTCGTGCGGGATGCGCGGCTGTTGCGGGCGGTAACGCTGCCCTGGGCGCCGTCCGACGCGGATTGCAACGTCGATGTCGTCGGCGTCGAAATCCGCCGGCCGGATGGAAGTCGCGACGTCGACTTCGATGTCGTGGTGCGTTTCCGTAAACGAGGCGAGACGCGGCAAGAGCCACAGGTTGGCGGTGGTCGGCATGATGCTGACTTTCAGCGTCGTTTTGGGCGCCAGCGCATTGACGGTCGCGCCTTCGATTTCGTCGAGTCCGGATGAAATGGCGTTGAGGTAGTTTTTGCCGAACGCTGTCAGCTGAACCTTGCGCGTGAGCCGCTTGAAGAGCGGCTGATGCAGATAGTTTTCGAGGTTTTTGATGTGACGGCTGACGGCGCTCTGCGTGACGTTGAGTTCGGCCGCCGCCCGCAGAAAACTCGCGTGGCGGCCGGCCGCCTCGAAAGCGCGCAGCGCGACCAGCGGGGGCAGGTGTCGTTTCATTGATACATGAGTTTAAGTCATTCATAGCGCGCAAACAAATCGGTTGTTGGCGCGCCATCGCGGCTCCTATAATTTTTTCGTTTTCCCATGGCGGCAACGCGCAATCCGGCGGGTTGCTTCGCGTGCGGCGCAGCAGGGCAGAATGGCCAAATCCGACAACAGGCTGGGCGTGGATATCGGCGGCACCTTCACCGATATCGTGATGATCGCGCGCGACGGCACCGTTTACAGCAAAAAACTCCTGTCCACGCCGGCGGACTACAGCGCCGCCATCGAGGACGGCGTGGCAAAGCTTTTCAGCGAGCTCGCGATCGATGCGCGCAGCGTCGCCGAATTCGTCCATGCGACGACCATCGCCACCAATACCATCATCGAGCGCAAGGGCGTCAAGGTCGCGCTGGTGACGACGGCGGGTTTTCGCGACGTGCTCGAGCTGGCGCGCTTCCGTTCGCCGCGGCCGTACGACATCGAGTTCCGCAAGCCCGCGCCGCTGGTGCCGCGGCATCTGCGTTTCGAAGTGACGGAACGCGTTGCCGCTGACGGCAGCGTCGTGCAGCCGCTGGACAAGGGCGCGCTCGAAGGCATCGCGCAGGCGCTCGAGCGCGAGCACGTCAGCGCGCTCGCCATCTGTTTCGTCAATTCATGCGCGAACAATGCACATGAAGTGCAGGTCGCGAAGTTTTTCAGCGCGCGGCTGCCCGCCGTGTCGGTCACCGCATCGACGTCGTTGCTGCCGCAACTCGGCGAATACGAGCGCAGCAGCACGACAGTCATCAACGCCTATATTCGTCCGGTGGTGAAGAATTACGTCGACGCGCTCGAAAAGCGGCTGAAGACTCTGCGGATAGGCGCGCCGCTGATGATCATGCAGTCGAGCGGCGGTATTTCGCCGGCGGCGATGGTTTCCGACATGCCGATCACCATCATCGAATCCGGGCCGGCTGCCGGCGTGCTGGGCGGACAGCGCCTGGCCACCCACGCCGGCATGCGCGACATGATCGTGTTCGACATGGGCGGCACGACCGCCAAGGCGACCATCATCGAAGATTTCGCGTTCGGCGTGAGCCGCGAAGCCGAGGTTGGCGGCGGTGCCGTGCTGGGGCAGCGCATGATCAAGGGCGCCGGCTACCCGGTGCAGGTGCCGACCATAGACATCGCGGAAGTCGGCGCGGGCGGCGGCAGCATCGCCGCGGTCGACGAGGCCGGCGGCATCAGGGTGGGGCCGCGCAGCGCGGGCGCCGACCCGGGGCCGGTTTGTTACGACCGCGGCGGCACCCAGCCGACCGTGACCGACGCGAATCTGCTGCTCGGATATCTGAATGCGCAAGCGCTGGTCGGCGGCGAGCTGCCGCTCAACTTTGAGAAGGCGCGCGCCGCGGTAAAGCAGATCGGCCGCGGCCTCAAGCTCGACGAAACCGCCACGGCTTACGGCATTCATCTCATTGCAAACGCGACGATGTTGCGCGCCCTGCGCGCGATCTCGTCGGAACGCGGCCGCGACCCGGCGAAATTCATACTGCTCGCTATCGGCGGCAACGGGCCTGTGCACGCCGCGTCGCTCGCTGAAGCGGGCGGACTCACGCATGTCGTGGTGCCGCCGGTGGCCGGGCTCTTCAGCGCGCTGGGCATGTTGTTCGCCGACGTCGAGCATCAGCTCGTGAAAAGCTTCTACCGCGAATTGCGTAAAACTTCCCTCGCGGAATTCAATGCGGCGGCGGCGGAACTCGTCGCGGCAGGCCGCGCGCAGCTTGCCGAGCAGGGATTCACGACGGAAGCCCGCCAGCGCGTCGTGATCTCGGTGGACATGAAATACCTCGGACAAACGTCGCCGCTGGCGGTGCAACTCGCCGGCTTTCCGGCGACCGCAGAGACGTTTGGCGATCTGCCGCGCGCTTTCGAGGCCGAGCACCTGAAGATTTTCGGTTACGTACCGACCGGCGACACCATGCAGTTCGTCGCGTTGAAGGCAATTTGCAGCGGTGTCCCTGAAACGCCGCGCATGCCGGATCGCGTGCAGCGCGGCAACGAGCGGGCGGTGAAAGCAGTCAAGCGCAAAGCATATTATGGCGAGGAGCGCGGGTGGCTGCAGACGCCGGTGATTTCACGCGCGCAGATTTCCGACAAGCCGATGCCGGGCCCGCTGATCGTCGAGGAATACGACACTACCGTCATCGTGCGTCCGGGATGGACCGCGCGCAGAGATGCGTGGAACAATATTCACATGGAGCGCGTGCAGTGAAGAAAAAGCCCGCCGTGGAAATTAACCCGGTCAGGCGCGAGCTTCTGAACAACGCGCTGGTCACCATCGCTGACAACGTGATGGTCATGATCGTGCGCACCGCGCGTTCCTCCAACGTGAAGAACAGCCTCGATTTTTCCGCCGCCATACTTGACGGCGAAGGGCAGCTGGTCGCGCAGGGGCTGGCGGTGCCGGTGCATCTGGGATCGATGATGCCGGCGCTCAAAGGTTGCCTCGACTACTTCGGCGACGACATCGCCGAAGGCGACATGCTGGTATGCAACGACCCTTATTCGGGCTGCAGCCACCTGAACGACGTTTATATGTACAAGCCGGTGTTCGCCGGCGGGAAGCGCGTCGCGTGGATAGGCATCATCCTCCACCATTCCGACCTTGGCGGGCGCGTCGCCGGCGGCAATGCCGCCGACAGCAATGAAATCTTCGAGGAAGGCCTGCGCATACCGCCGACCAAGATCATCGAAGCGGGCAAGGTCAACAACACGATATTGCGAGTGATCGAATTCAATACGCGCGTGCCGGCGCGGGTGATAGCGGACATACGCGCGGAAATGTCGGCGATCGAACTGGCCGCGAAGGAACTCGAAAAACTCGTCGCGGACTGGGACGTTGACGAGTTCTGCGCTTACCTCACCGACCTCATCGATTATTCGGAGCGACTCACGCGCGCGCAGATCAGCCTGCTGCCGGACGGCGAAACCGAATTCACCGAATGGAACGACGACGACGGTATCGGCGGGCCGCCGGTAAAGATCCACGTGCGGCTGATCAAGAAGGGCGATTCGATCACGGTCGATTTCAGCGGCACCGACCGCCGCGTCGGCGGTGCAGTGCATAGCTATTATGTATTTACCGCGTCCTGTGCTTATGCCGCGATACGGACGGTGCTCGATCTGGGCATTCCGAGCAACGCCGGGTTTTACCGCCCGATCGAAGTCATCGCGCCGCTCGGCACGTTCGTCAATGCGCCGTTTCCGGCGGCGTTCGGCTCGCGCGGACAGAGCGGCTACCGAATAAGGACCGTGGTGCTGGGCGCACTCGTCAAGCTGTTGCCGCATCGGCTCACTGCCTGCACGGGCGGTTCCGAATTCGCGATCGCGATTTCGACTTTTGACGACGAAGGGCGCCGTTCGCTGCATCTCGAATTTCACAACAATACCGGGCATGGCGGCGGCCCGGACCGCGACGGACAGGATGCCGGGCCGAACTGCATCGGCAATCTCGCCAACATGCCGGTGGAGTTCATCGAAGCCGAGAACCCGCTGCGGGTGGAGCGCTATGCGTTCATGCCGGACACGGAAGGCCCGGGCAAATACCGCGGCGCGCTGGGCATAGTGCGCGAATACCGTATTCTGTCCAATGAAGCGATGGTGCAGGTGCGGCAGGACCGGTTCTTGCATGCGCCGTGGGGTGTGTTCGGCGGAGAAGAGGGTGCATGCGCACGCGCCTATCTGAACCGCGGGACAGGCAAGGCGGAAGTGCTGCCGTCGAAATTTATCCGGCGGCTGGAGCGCGGTGACGTGTTTTGCGCGGAAATGGCGGCTTCCGGCGGCTACGGCAATGCTTTCGAGCGCGATCCGGCAGCGGTAGCGGAAGACGTGCTGGAACAAAAAATGACCGCCGCGCGCGCGAAAGAGAGATATGGCGTTGTTATCGATGCTGCGACCAAGCAGGTGGATGCGGCGGCGACCGCCCGTGAACGGGAAAGCAAGCGCGCCGAAAAAGTGCGTACTTAGCGTCTTTGATCCTATAAAGGGGGCAACAGATGAAGTCGACAATGCTGCAAAAATTCCGCTGGATGGCAGCGCTGTTTGTACTGCCTGCGGCAACTGGCGCGTTGGCGGCCGACAATACGGCCAAGCCCGACGAGCGTCCGATCCGGCTGATCGTGCCGTTTGCGCCGGGCGGCGCGTCCGACGTGCTCGCCCGCATCATCGCGCAACACCTGATTGAGTCGCTCAAACGGCAGGTCATCGTCGACAACCGGCCGGGTGCGGGCGGCAACATCGGCATGGGCATAGTCGCCAAGGCGACGCCCGACGGCAACGTGATGTCGATCGCGAGCAGCGCGTTTGTCGTCAACCCCAGCCTCTACGACCAGATACCGTACGACGCGATCAAGGATTTCGCGCCGATCACCAATATCGCCAGCGCTTCGACCGTGCTGGTCGTGCATCCTTCGGTTGCCGCTAAATCGGTGAAAGAACTCGTGGCGCTGGTCAAAGCGTCGCCCGGCAAATTCAATTACGCGTCTTCGGGCGCGGGCACCGGCCAGCATCTGGCGGGTGAGTTGTTCAAAACGACGGCCGGGCTCGACGTTTCGCATATTCCTTTCAACGGCGCCGGCCCGGCAGTCATCGCGGTGCTCGGCGCGCAGGTGCAAATGGGCTTCTCATCGTTGCCTGCGGTGCGCGGACAGATTGCCAACGGGACCCTGCGCGCGATTGCGGTGACGACGATGAAGCGCGCGGTGGCGATTCCCGACGTACCGACGTTCGACGAATCCGGGTATCCGGGATTCGAAGTCGATTTCTGGCAGGGCCTGGTGATGCCGGGCGGCACGCCGCGGCCCATCATCAATCGCATGAACGCCGAGATGCTGAAAATGCTGCAAGGCCAGGAAGTCAAAAAGCGCCTCGATGGCCTGGGCTTCGAAGCGGTCGGCAGTTCGCCGGACCAGTTCGCGAAGCAGATCGCGGCTGAACTTGCGAAGTGGAGCAAGTTCATCAAGCAGGCGGGGATCAAATTATGAGTAGCGGACTGGACGCCATGAGCCTGGTCCGTCCCAACCGCTTCGAGATCGACCTCAAGGCGATCGCGCGCTGCGTGCAGAACGTGCGCAAGACCATAGGCCCATCGATTCATTTTTTCGCCACGCTGAAGGCCAATGCGTATGGTTATGGACTTCTGCCCGCGGCGAAAACGGTCGTCGGCGCCGGTGCTGATGCGATTTCGCCGGGATACGCGTTCCCATCATGGTTTACGCCGGCAGCGCGCCGAGCGAAGACATGGTCCGGGCCGCGGAGAATTACGACCTGATACCAACTCTGACCACCGAAGAGATGGTGGCGGCGTTCGTGCGTCATGCGCGCAAGGAAATCAAAGTCGCGGTCAAACTCGAAGTCGGGCCGGAGCGCATCGGCGTCATCGCCGAAGACGCGGTCAAATTCATCAAGTCGATCACGGCATGCCCGCATTTGCGCATGCACGTTCTGAACGCGCATCCCAACGTGCCGGCGAAAGGCAACGCGGAAGAAGCGCTCGCGTGGCAGTTTCGCCGCTTCGTCGCTGCCAGCGAAGCGCTGGAGCGTGCCGGCATCAAGGTGCCGCTCAAAGTGGTGGCCAGTTCCAAAGTGTTGCGCTTCGCGGGCACGTCGATGGCGCTGAATGCCGTCGATCCGGGTGCGGCGCTTTTTTCGGCGCTCGGTCCGACGGATTCACCGGACGATTACCAGCCGTTTCACGCGCTGAAGAGCCAGTTGATCCAGGTCAGAAATGTTTCGCGCACGGAATTCCTCGACGAGGCGCCATTCAAAATTGTGCCCGGCATGCGTCTGGGCGTCATTCCCATCGGCTACAGCGACGGCATGCATCGCCTGCACTGCGGCGAGGTGCTGGTGCGCGGCGTCCGCGTGCCGATACTGGCTGCGCCATCACTCGAATACACGCGCGTGGATCTCAGCAAAGTCCCGGGCGCGGTTGTCGGCGACGAAGTGGTGATCATAGGCACGCAAGGCGGTCAGAAAATCAGCCCGGAAGAAGTGGTGAAGAAGCAGGGCGCGTCGCGCGTGCCGGACCTGGCACTTGAAGTGAGGCTTTCCATTCCGAGGATCTATCATGGCGAATGAACTGGCAGATAGACGCAGAATGCTGAGGTTTGTCTTTGCCCTCGCGGCAGCGGCGTTGTTTCCGTTGTCCGCATCGGCGCAAACGGCGACCGCGTATCCCGCGCGTCCGATCCGCCTGATCGTGCCGGTGCCGCCGGGCGGTTCGACCGATGCGTTGGCCCGTATTATTTCCGTCCGCCTGGCCGAAAGCCTCGGCCAGCAGATCGTCATAGACAATCGCGCCGGCGCCGGCGGCAACATCGCGATGGGCGTGGCGGCGAAATCGACGCCCGACGGCCACGTGCTGATCATTGTCAGCAGCAATTTCGTCGTCAACCCCAGCCTCTACGCGCAGGTGCCGTACGATCCGCTCAAGGATTTTGCGCCGGTCACCTATATCGCCAGCGCGCCCAGTCTGCTGGTCGAGCATCCGTCCATCAATGCGAAGACCGTCAAGGAACTCGTCGCGCTGATCAAAAGCAGCCCCGGCAAATTCAATTACGCGTCTCCGGGTTCCGGCAGCGCGCAGCATCTCGCGGGCGAGTTGTTCAAGCTGGCGGCGGGCGTAGATGTCGCGCACGTTCCATTCAGCGGTGCGGGCCCGGCTGTCATTGCGGTGCTTGGCGGGCAGGTCCAACTTGCTTTCGCTTCATTGCCCGCGGTGCTGCCGCATGCGAATGCGGGAACGCTGCGTACCCTCGCTATTACGAGCAACAAGCGCTCGCCGGCAGCGCCGGATGTGCCGACTTTCATCGAAGCGGGATTCCCGGCGGTCGAGTCCGATCATCTGCAGGGCATACTTGCCCCGGCAGGCACGCCGCCGGCCATCGTCAACCGGCTCAACATCGAAATCGTCAAGATCATCAACGCGCCCGACGTGCGCAAGCGGCTTATCGACCTGGGATTCGTGCCGGTCGGCAATACGCCGCAGGAATTTGCCGAAGTGATCAAGTTTCAGGTCGGCAAATGGAGCAAGATCGTCAAGGACGCGGGAATCCGGGCAGAATAGAGCTTTCCTGACCCCGCAAAACCTGTTTTTCATTCATCAACATTCCGAGAGACGCTCAATATGGATACCGTAAACGCACAAACGACCTCGATGGCCGCGGCGCGCAGTCATTTCCCGGGCATGAAGGATTGCACTTACCTCGATTTGGGCGGCCGCGGTTTGCTGTCGACAGAAGTCCGCGCGGCGATCGAGGCCCATCTCGATGATGCGATGCGCGGGAGAGTGGACAAGGATCGTTTGTTTGCAACGACCGAAGAGGCGCGCAACCGGTTTGCCCAACTCATCAACGCCGATCCCGACGAGATCACTTACACGAAAAATATCTCGGAAGGCCTCAATATTGTCGCTTCCTCGCTCGACTGGAAGAGCGGCGACAACGTCATCGTCTGCCCGCAGCTCGAGCATCCGAACAACATCTACCTGTGGCTCAACCTGCAGCGTTTCGGCGTCGAGACGCGTTTCATCGACCATCGTAACGGCTACATGCCGGTCGACGAGATGATCGCGGCCATCGACAAGCGAACCCGCATCCTGACGGTGTCGAGCGTGTCGTTCTCGCCGGGTTTCCGCACCGACATCGACAAACTGGGCCGCGCCTGCCGCGAGCGCGGCGTGCTGTTTCTGGTGGACGGCGCGCAATCGGTGGGGGTGCTGCACACCGACGTCAAGGCATCCAACATCGATGCGTTGGCAGTCTCGACGCAGAAGGGCCTGCTCGCGCTCTACGGCATGGGATATTTATACGTGCGGCGGCCGCTCGCCGAAAAAATGCATCCTCCGTACGTGGCGCGTTTCGGCATCGACATGGGCAAGGCCGACGCGCATGAATCCGACGTCGGCGAGCGCTCGTTCAAGTTCATGCCGGCTGCGCGCCGTTTCGATCTCGGCAATTACAATTTTGCCGGCGTGTGCGCTGCCCATGCCTCGCTCGAGCTTCTGCTCAAGCTCGGCACCAAGAACATCGAAGCGCACGCGGTCAATCTCGCGCATACGCTCGGCAACAGGTTCCTCGAGTTGGGCTTGCCGGTTTGCGGTGGCAAGCCGGGGCCGCATATCGGCGAAATCGTGACGGTGGGCAGCTACGGTTCGGGCGGCGACAAAGCCAGCAGCGACGAGAAAATGAACAAGCTTTACGCGCACCTCTCGGCCAACAAGGTCAAGCTGTCGATGCGCCGCGGCGTGCTGCGCTTCTCGTTCCATGCCTATAACAACATGGACGACGTCGAGCGCGTCATCCAGCTGACCAAAGAAGTATTCAGCCGCTGATCGTCGCTCCGCAACGCTTATCGATATTCTCCACGCCATCCTGGTTCGACACTTCAGCCATTTCAGAAGACGGAGCAAAAGATGTTCAGACACTTTTCGTTTTTGCCGATTTTGGGTTGCTTGCTCGCGGCCCCCGCGGGCGCCGAAGGGTACCCGGAGCGGCCGATACGCATGCTGATTCCGTTCGCGGTCGGCGGCTCGACCGACGTTGCCGGCCGGATCGTGGCGGCAGGTCTGACCGAGTCGCTGGGTCGCCAGATAATCGTCGACAACCGTACCGGCGCCGCGGGGATAATCGCGACTGAAATCTCCGCCAAGGCGAACCCCGACGGCTACACCCTGTACTTTGGTTCTGCGAGCACTTTGGCGGTGAATCCTTCGGTATACAAGCGTTTGCCGTACGACGTGCTGAAGGATTTTGAGCTCATCTCGCTGGTGGCAAAGGGGGTGCACGTGCTGGTCATCAATTCCGCCATCAGCGCGACCTCGGTGCGGGACCTGATCGCGCTGGCGAAAAAGCAGCCGGGCAAGATGACTTTTGCGTCGTCCGGCACCGGCGGAGTTGTGCATCTCGCGGGCGAGCACGACATGATGGTCAATGACCTTGCACCGGTGCTGGTGCACATGAAGTCGGGCAGGCTGCGAGCCCTGGCGGTGGCGGGCGCGCAGCGTTCCGCGCTGGTGCCGGAAATTCCGACATTTGCGGAAGCGGGGCTGCCGGGAGTGGAATCGGCCTCGTGGTGCGGGCTGGTGGCACCGCTGCATACGCCGAAGGCCGTGATAGCACGGCTCAGCGCGGATTTGTCGAAAATCGTCGCCAGCACGGAGTACCGCGACCGGCTCGCCGGTGGCGGCATGGAACCGATGTCTTCGACGCCGCAGCAGTTCGCGGCTTACATGCGCGCGGAGATGGCGCGCTGGTCGAAAGTCGCGAAAGCGGCCAACGTCCAGCTCGACCAGTAGCAACCGCTGGCGTGTTGCGCGAAAACGCGACATCCACCGAACGGCAATAATCCATGGATTTTGAACTCACGCCCGAGCAGCTCACGATGCGCGATACCGCGCGGCGCGTGGTGGAGCGCGAGCTGACACCGATTCTCGAGCGCCATGATGCGCGACATGCGTTGCCCAAAAACGCTTTTCTGCAGATCCTGCAGATATTGGCGCCGCTGCGCCTGACGGCGCCGCGAATTCCGGAAGAAGCGGGCGGCGCCGGCATCAGCATGCTCGATTACGGCATCATTTTCGAGCAGTTGCCGCCGCAGGTCGGCATGAACCTGCTGTCGCACGAAGGCTGCATCGGCAGGCTGTACGCGGAATGCTCGCCCGCGCAAAAATCGCGTTTCCTGCCGGACCTGATTGCCGGGCGCAAAATCGGCTGCACGGGATCGACGGAACCCGAAACCGGATCCGATCCGCGCGGAATCAAGACGCGCCTGGTGCGCGACGGCGCGAAACTGCGTCTGCATGGACGCAAGATGTGGATCACCAATGCGTCCGTCTGCGACGTCATGATCGTTACCTGCCTCGATGCGCGCGAGCCCAATGGCAAGCCGTCCGTAATCAAGGCGGTGGTCGAAAGGGGCATGGCCGCATTTGAGACCCGCGAGATTGAAACCATCGGGCTGCAGCAAGGCTATCTGGGCGAAGCGCTGTTCGACGGCTGCGAGATCCCGGCGGAGAACCTTATCGAGTCGCCCGAGGGCGGCACCGCGATCCTGAAGAAGAGCTGGGCAGTCAACCGGCCGCTCGTCGGATTGCAGGCGGTGCATCTCGCGCAGTCGGCGCTCGACCTGGCGCTTGATTACGCCAAGCTCAGAAAGGCCTTCGGCAAGGCGATCGCCGGACACCAGCTCGTCCAGAAAAACCTGTCCGATATGGCGACCGCGGTGATGTCCAGCCGCCTGCTGTGCTATCACGCGCTCGCCACCATAGACCGCGGGGCGCCAGCGGACGGCGCATCGGCGATGGCCAAACGCCACGCGCAGAACTCGTGCGAGCAGGTGGTGTGGGAAGCGATGAACATTCTTGGCGCGCTGGGACTTGCGCGCGAGGCCAGGCTGGAGCGCATGTACCGCGATGCGCGGATGCTGTCCATTCCGGACGGCACCAACGAACTGCTCGCATTGATCCACGGCCGCGAATTGACCGGCGTCGGCGCGTTCAGGGATGCGCCGGCCGCGCGCTGAAGCAGGGCCCGGCTGAACGATGGATACATTTCTCGACAACGTGTCGGTCGTTGAACTCGGCGATCGTCTCGCCGTCGGCTTGTGCGGCGGCCTGCTGCAGCGGCTGGGCGCGGATGTAGTCGTCGTAGAGCGGGGCGCGCCCGCGCGCGAATCGAAATGGGCCCACCGGCCACTGCTCGCCGCGGGCAAGCAAATCCTGCCTCTCGATTTCGGCGACGTGCGCGAAACTGCACGCCTTGCGAACTTGCTCGCGAACGCCGATGTCGTGCTGATCTCGTCGGACCGGGACGCGCCGCTGCCGGCGACGTGCAAGTACCTGCTCGATGCAGTGCCCATCGTTTGCGATATCACGGCATTCGGGCATAGCGGCCCGTGCAGCGGCGAAAGTTATACGGACACGATGATGCAGGCGATGGCGGGCCTGATGGACACCACCGGTTCCGCGGACGGGCCGCCGACCGCGACGCAGGTGCCGATCACCGAGTGCGGCGCTGCCGTGTTCGCCGCCGCCGGGGTTTTGTGCGGGTTGCACGGGAAAAAGACAATCACAGTGCCGCAGCGCGTGGATGTCGCGATGTTCGATACCGCAGTAAGCATGTTGAGCACGTTCCTGCCCGGCCATTTCGCCGGTGCCGCGCCTCAACGCATGGGCAACCGTCATCCTTCGATGTCGCCGTGGAATGCCTATCCCGCGCAGGACGGGTGGGTGTTGTTGTGCTCCGCTTCGAACGAGATGTGGAAGCGCGTGTGCGGCGTAATCGGACGCCGCGACCTCGTGCAGGATGCACGTTTCACGACCATGCCCGGCCGCGTGAAATTCGCCGACGAGGTGGATGCCACTGTGCTGCCGTGGATACGGGACCACGCAGTCAATGAGTGCGTGGAAAAATTCACCGCCGCGGGTGTGCCGTGCGGACCGGTCTACAAGATAGAAGAATTGCTGGCGGATGCCAATCTGCAGGCGCGCGGAGCGTTTGCGCGATTGCGCGACCCGGCGTCAGGTGAGGAAATTGCGATTCCCGGCCCGCTGATACGAGGTTCCAGCGCCTGCGGTCAGGCGCCGGCGCATATTCCGGATGCCGGAGTGTCAAAGGCCGGCGTGAAGGCGAAGCCGCCGCGCAATGCACCGCGAGCCACAACACCGTCGCACGCAATGCCTGGCAGCGGCGTGCTCGCCGGAATTCGCGTGCTTGAGATGGGAAGCTACACTACGGCACCCTTGGCAGCGCGCAATCTTGGGGCCCTTGGCGCTTACGTGGTCAAGCTCGAGCCACCAGCGGGCGAACTGTCGCGTGCATCGCCACCGCATGTCGACGGGCAAAGCTACTTCTGCACGCTGAGCAACAGCGACAAGCGTTGCGTCGCTGTCGACCTGCAGACCGCGGCGGGAAAAGCGCTGTTCACGCAACTGCTGGCGAAAGCAGATGTGTTCGTCGAAAACATGAAGCCCGGCGCGCTCGAACGGTTTGGTTTCGGCCCGACGCCGATTGCAGCGATCAATCCGGCGCTGGTCTACTGCTCGGTCTCGGGTTTCGGCGCCGGCTCGCCCCTGGCGGGGCGCCCCGCGATGGATTCGACCATCCAGGGCATGGCGGGCGTGATGGACCTGACGCGCCAGGACGATACACCCTAGAAGGTGGGCATTTCGATCTCCGACATCCTGGGCGGCCAGTTCGCGCTGCTCGCCGTGCTGGCCGGGCTCGACTATCGCGAACGCACCGGCA
>JAIOOZ010000339.1 GCA_021414185.1 Betaproteobacteria bacterium | reverse complement strand
GACGCGCTGCATGTTCTTCGCGTCTTCGAGCATGCGCCGCGCGATGGCGACAACTTCCCGCCCCTGCGGCGTCATGTCGAGTATCTTGTTGCGCTTGCGCACGAAGAGCTCGATGCCGAGTTCCTTTTCGAGCTCCTGGATCTGCCGCGTAATGCTCGGCTGCGTGCGGTAGAGCGAATGCGCGGCGCCGGAAATCGTATAGCCGCGGTCGACGACTTCGCACAGCGCTTTCAGTTGCTTGAGGTTCATGCTGGCGTTACGCCGGTTTCAGCCCCTGCTCTCCAGCATCCGCACTTCGCGCTGCGGCGGCGGGATGACAACCTTGCGCTC
Source organism: Betaproteobacteria bacterium (assembly GCA_021414185.1). Lineage (GTDB taxonomy): Bacteria > Pseudomonadota > Gammaproteobacteria > Burkholderiales > SG8-41 > PALSA-1004. Next base: position 10,145 of record JAIOOZ010000339.1, on the reverse strand, counting down.
GCGAAATGCTTCCAGGATCGCCTTGTTGATTTCACCGATTGCCGCGATGTAGTCCGGCACGCCGACCCATGGGTTGACGCTGATGACGACGGCCGACTCGGCAAGCCGCGTGACGGCGATGCCCGGCGCCGGGTCCTGCAACACGCGCGGATTCGCACGCAGGACTGCGTCGACCGCGCTCAGCGCAACGTTCATATCGGTGCCGTAGGCCACGCCCACCGCCACGTTGAGCTGCCGGATGCGGCCGTAGTTGTGCAGGATCTCGCCGACGATTTTGCGGTTCGGTATTACCACTTTCGAGCGGTCGGCATGCCCCAGCGTCGTGCTCGACAGGCTGATATCGAGGACTTCGCCTTCTTCCTTGGCGATCGAAATGTAATCGCCGACGTGGAATGGCTCGGTGAATATGATGGTCAGGCCGGCTGCCAGGTTACCGAGGATGCCCTGCATGGCGAGAGCGATGCCGGCGCCCGCGACGCCGAGACCGGCGATGAGAGGCAGCAGTTCGACACCGAGGTTTTGCAGCGCCATGATCGCGAAGAGACCGATGACCAGGAGGCGGCCCATGCGCACCAGCAGCGAGCGCACCGGTGGTTCGAGCTTGAAGCGCTTGAGCATGCGTCCCAGCATGCTGCCCGCCCAGCGCGCGACGATATAGCCGACGACGAGGATCAGGATCGCGACCAGCACCTTGGGACCGAACCTGATCGCCATGTCGATGATGGCGGCCTTGGCCTGATCGAGCGTTTCGAGATTATTGCCCATGTGGACTCCCTGTTATGCGTGTGCCGGCGGCAAAAGAGCGCTCAGCCCTCTGCCACTGCCTTCGTATCCACGGCCCGCAGCGCCGGACGCGCCAGCGACGGCGGACGCAATTGCGCGTCGACGAACTGCAGGCAATGCGGCCCGAGTTCGGGAATGGTGGCGCAGCCCAGCAGCGCCATGTTGCGGCTGATTTCGTCGCGATAGATTTCGAGCGCGCGCGCGGCGCCTGCTTCGCCGCCGGCGGCAACGCCATAGAGCGTCGAGCGGCCGACCATCACCGCATTGGCGCCCAACGCCAGCGCTTTCACCACGTCGCTGCCGCGCCGTATGCCGCTGTCCATGAAGATGGTCGCGCGCTTGCCCACCGCATCGACGATTTCCGGCAGCACTTCGATCGGCGACACGATGCCGTCGAGATTGCGCCCGCCGTGATTGGACACGTCGATGCCGTCGGCGCCATGGTCGACTGCCATCGCGGCGTCCTGCGGATCGAGCACGCCTTTCACGATCAGTTTATGCGGCCAGATCTTGCGCAGCGCATCGAGATCGGCCCAGCTGATCGAGTCGGTGCGCAGGCTGGACCTGCCCATCGGGCCCTTGGTCATCTTGGCTTTCGCGGCCGCGGGGTAATTCGCATACATAGGCATGCCACTGGTGACGAGATAGCGCATCATGGTGCCGAGCAGCCAGCGCGGATGCGTGACCATGTCGTATACGTTGCGCGCCGAGAACGAAAACGGGATGGTGAAACCGTTGCGGATGTTGTATTCGCGGTTGCCGGCGGACACGCCGTCCACCGTTACCACCAGCGCCTTGTAGCCGGCGGCCTTGGCGCGGTTGACCAGTTCGTGCGACAGCGAGCGGTCGGGCCACATGTAGAGCTGGAACCACAGTTCGCCACCCGCTTCGTCGGCGACTCTTTCCATCGCTGTCATCGAGCCGGTGGCGAGCGTGAACGGAATACCCGCCGCGCGCGCCGCGCGCGCCAGCGCCAGCTCACCCTCGAACCACATCAGTCCCGCGGTGCCGGTGGGCGCAATCACCAGCGGCATCTTGTGCTTGACGCCGAAGATCGTGGTGTCCTGGTTGCGCTTGGAAACGTCGACGAGGGTGCGCGTCTTGAAGCGCAGGCGGTCGAATACGGCGCGGTTGTTCTTCAGCGACACTTCGTCTTCGGTGCCGCGGTCCATGAATTCAAAGAGCCCCTTGGGCACGCGTTTCAGCGCGATATCGCGCAGGTCGAAAATATTGTATGCGTTCAGGTCTTTTTTGCTCATGTGCGATATCCCTTGGGGTGCGTCAACGATGGCTCTGTGCGGGCGAGAGCGGCAAACTCCGGGGTGCGGCGGCTGTTTTCCACAACGCTTTCACCAGTCATAATGATAAACGATTGTGCCCTTCTCTGGAGAGTTTGCCGTGAACCGCTGTTACCGCGCGTGCGTAATTTTAATTTGCCTGTTGCTGACCGGCGCCGCCGGCGCCCAACCCGCTGCTCCATTCGAGGGACAGCCGGGCAAGGATGTCGTGTGGATCCCGTCGCCGCGCGACATGGTCGAAAAAATGCTCGACATGGCGCGCGTGACGCCGCAGGACTACGTCATAGACCTCGGTTCGGGCGACGGCCGCAATGTCATCGCCGCGGCAAAACGCGGCGCGCGCGCGCTCGGCGTTGAATACGACCCGGGCCTCGTCGAAGTGTCACGGCGCAACGCCGCGGCCGCGGGCGTTGCCGACAAGGCATCGTTCGTGCAGAACGACATGTTTGAAGCCGACATTTCGCAGGCAACCGTCATGATCCTGTTCCTGATCCCCGACAACCTGCGCAAACTCGCCACCAAATTCCGTGCATTAAAACCGGGGACCAGAATCGTGTCCAATACCTACGACATTGCCGGCTGGTATCCGGAAGCAACCGACCGCACCGCGCCCTGCTTGAGCTGGTGCATTGCGACGCTCTACGTGGTGCCGGCCGAGGTCGCCGGCGCGTGGCGCCTGCCAGACGCGGAATTGACGCTGGAGCAGGACATGCAACTGGTGTTCGGTACATACGAGACCAGCGGCATTGCGGTGCGCCTCGAAGGCGGCCGCCTGAACGGCAATGAAATCCGCTTTACGCTGAACGGCGTCGCTTACGAAGGACGCATCACCGGCGACAGGATGGAAGGTATCGCGAAGGGCCGCACCACGCATACGTGGAGCGCAACCCGCGTACCATAGCAGTTCAACCCGCGCCGCGATCGCCGGCCAGTTCGCGCGGCCGCATCAGCCAGAACACCACCAGTTCCAGCAGCATCAGCGCGGCCACTGCAAGAAACGCCGCACTCCAGGCAAAACGCGACATGCCGCCGGCCAGATCGAGTATCCAGCCGATCATGAGCGGGCCGACGAAACCGCCGGCGTAACCAAGCATCGAATGCACCGCCAGCGTGGCGCCGCGGCGCGCGGGCTCGGCAGTGCCTGCCGCGCCCGCCGTCAGCGACGACGAGTCGAGCCACACGACAAACCCGTAGATCAACAGCAACGCGACGGCAACCGGATACGACGCAGTGCCGAGAAATCCCAGGCTGCCGCCGACCACGATGGACGCGAGCATGGCAAAACAAATGAGCTTGCGCCGGCCCAGGCGTATCGCCGCTTCGTTGCCGATGACGCTGGCGACCGCGCCGATGAGACCGAGCCCGGTGACAACCATTGCAGGCGACAGCGGCGTGCCGCCGGCACCGATTGCAACGAACGCAAGGAATGCCACTGCCCAGCCGCGCAGCGCGCTCATCTCCAGCGTGTGCACGCAGTACGCAAGCGCATAAGCCATCGCCGAACGATTGCGCAGAACCGGTCGGAAATCGAACAGCGCAGCACCATCGACGGGTTTAGCCAGCGGAGTTTTGCGGCGCGGCACCGCCAGCGCCACCACCAGCCACGCCGCGGCCGCACCTGCTGCCGCGACCAGAAACGCGGACTGCCAGCCGTAATAATGCGCGAGCAGATCGGCGCATGAGAATGACAGCGCGCCCGAAATCCCTATGCTCGCGGCGTGTCCGGTCACCGCGCGCGACATGAGCTTGGCGTCGACCTGATCGGCGAGCAGCTTGAGCCCGGTCATATAGGTGCCGGCCCAGCCGATGCCGGTCAGCGCGCGCGTCGCCATGGCCGGCCAGAAGCCGTCGGCATAAAGACCGAACAGCAGATGACCGGCAACCGTGCAGCCGACACCAAACAGGTATACCAGCTTGGCGTCGATGCGGTCGGTGAGCGTCACCAGAATAGGCACCGCGAGCAGGTAGGCGCCGTAAAAAATCGCGGTGATCCAGCCGGCCTCGCTGTTGGTCAGTCCCCACAACGGAATCATGCCCGGCAAAAGCGCCGGCCAGAAGAATGCACCGATCTGGACCAGCACCTGGGCCGCGCAGACCACCGCGACGAGGCGCGCGCCGGACAAAGATCGAATCGACATAAGCTTGCTTTCCTGCCGGCGCACGATCGGCGGCGAAGCTGCCGACGCGCCGTACGTCGCTTACTGCTTGAACACCACCGGCGCCAGCGTGTGCTGGTCGATCATGACGTCAACGATGGCCGGCTTGCCGCTGGCGAACGCGCGCTGCAACGCGCCCTCGAGGTCGCCGGGACGCGTGACGTGTTCACCATGCGCGCCGAAGACTTTTGCCAGCGCGCCGAAATCCGGATTGTTGTAATCCACGGCGTAAAAGCGCCCGCCGTAATGCTCGTTCTGGAACGCGCGCTCGTTGCCCAGGCCCTGGTCGTTGAACACGACGTAAACGACGGGAATTTTTTCGCGCATCGCGGTTTCGAGTTCGCCGATGTTGCACATCGCGCCCATGTCGCCCGAAGCGCACAGCACGGGTCGGTCCGGCCGCGCGAGTTTGGCGCCGAGCGCGATCGGGAATGAGCCGCCGACCGACGCCCAGTCATCGATGCAGAAAAACGTGCCGGGCTCGTAGCTCTTGAAGTAACTGCGCACGTGCTTGCCGCCGTTGCCGGCATCGACCACCAGCAGACCGTCTTTCGGCAGCACCTTGCGTATCATGTGGGCGACGAACTGCGACTGTATCGGTTCCGCATCGTGCTTCACCAAACCCTGCAGTTCGGTTTCCCACTCGGCGCGTGCTTTCGGCACATCGACCCACGATTTTTTGAGATTGCCTTTGGCGGCGCGCTCGCTCAGGCCCGCGATGAAACTCTGCACCGAGCCCGTCACGCCGAGAGCGACAGGGAACACGATGCCGATCTGGCCGGGTGCCGCGCTGTGATGCACCAGCTTCGCGTCTTTGCTGAACACGCCGTACTTGTGCATGGTCGAGAACACGTCGATGTGCGCGCCGATCGCGATGATGACGTCGGCCTTGGGCACGATGCGGTTGGCGCTGCCGAAACCGTTGCGGCCCAGCGGCCCGAGTGCCAGCGCGTGGGATGAAGGAAACGCGTCGGGCGAATACTGCAGCGCGCCGACCGGGATGCCGGTGCTCTCCGCAAGTTTCGCCATCGCGGCAACCGCTTTTTCGCTGATGACGCCGCGGCCGACGACGAACACCGGTCTTTGCGCACTGGCGAGCAGCGCATACACCTGATCGAGCTGCTCGCTGCTGCACGACGGCAATACCGTGTTGCGGTAGGCGGCGGGCGCGATGGCTTCCACGGCGGTCTGCTCGAGCAGGACTTCGCTCGCGGCTTCTATATGTGTCGGCCCCTGCGGTTCGGTCAACGCGACGCGGAATGCCCGGCGCACCGACTCCTGCACCTTTTCCACGTTGGGAATGCTGTAGGCCCACTTGGTGATCGGGCGCATGAACGTGACCTGGTCCATATCCTGCGTCGCATCGCGCTCGCGCATGACGCTTTCCTGCACGCCGCAGATGCTGATCACCGGCACCAGGCCGCGATACGCGGCGCCGATGGCAGTGGCGAGATTCGTTACGCCGGGGCCCTCGGTCGCCGTGACCACGGCGGGACGCATTCCGGCACGCGCAAAACCGTAGGCCATGAACGCCGCGCCCTGCTCGTGGCGCGTCAGGATAAAGCGGATCTGCGGCGTATCGCGCAGCGCATCGAGAATCGCGAGGTTCTGCGTGCCGGGAATGCCGAACACGTGGTCGACGCCTTCGCGCAGCAGCGCATCGACCAGCGCGCGGGCGCCGGTGACTGTTTTGACCGCATTTTTTTCGGTGGAATCCATCGCAGTGCCACTCCTCTCCTGAATTGTGCTGGATGCAACTAAACCGCAATGGTAGCCTCAATCGATTCGCTCTGCCATTGCAGCGCGTCATCGGGCGCGACGAAAATTACAATAACCCGGCGCCGCATCATAAAATGGACGGCATCCATGTTTGTGCCGCAAGCAAGGTGGAAATTGCGCTTACTCACGATCCGCGTTCTTGGCTTTGCCGTCCTTGCATGCGCGGCTGTCTCCGCACACGCGCAGGACAAGCCCGCCGAGTACCCGCTGCGGCCGATCCGCCTGATCGTGGGTGTGGCGCCCGGCGCCGGCAACGACGCGATCACCCGCGCCGCTGCCCAGATGCTGAGCGACCGCTGGGGACAGACCGTCGTCGTGGATAACCGGTCCGGTGGCGGCACCGTCATCGCCGCCGAACTCGGCGCGCAGGCGCCGCCCGACGGCTACACCATACTCAGCGCGACCGACACGCTGATGTTGCTGGGCGCTTTGAAGCGCGTGACGTTCGACATACGCAAAGCACTCGAGCCCATCGGGGTCATGACAACACAGCCTTATGTGCTGGTGGTCGAGCCGTCGCTGCCGGTCAAGTCGGTGAAAGACCTGATCGCCTATTCGAAAACAAAACAGTTGAGCTACGGCAGTTCGGGCATAGGCACCACCGTCCATCTCGGCATGGAGCGCCTGGCCGTGCTGACGGGTGCGAACTTCATACACGTTCCGTACAAGGGGACCGCCCCCGCATTGGTCGGCGCTATGTCGGGAGAAATACATATGGTGCCCGCGAGCGCGATTTCCGCCAGTGCGGCGATGAAGACCGGCAAAGTGCGCGCGGTCGCCGTGATGGGACTCAAGCGCGTCGCGGCCTTCCCGGACCTGCCAACGGTTGCTGAATCCGGTTTGCCGGGTTTCAAGATCGTGAACAGCTACAATCTCTTCGCCCCGGCCGGCACGCCGCGGTCTATCATCCTGGCCATCAATCGGGTTGTGACCGAAGGCATGAACGCGCCGGCCATGGTGCAAAAACTCGCCGCGGACGGCAGTGAACCGGGCGAGCGCATGACGCCGGACGAATACAAGGCGCAGTTCGCGAAAGACTATGTCGAAGCCGAAAAACAGGCACAGCAACTGAAGATCAAGCTGTACTAGAATCCGCCGCAAAAATAATCTCCCTCCCCTTTCGATGGGGATACCCGGACGGGTACAAGGGGAGGGCTGGGGTGGGGATGGGTAAAAATTATTCGGACCCACCCCCATCCTAGCCTTCCCCCTGAAGGGGAAGGAACAAGTTTTTTAGTTCGCTGGTCATGCAATGCATTTTTGAGATGGGTTCCAGAATCCGCCGCACGATTTTTTGCGTACAGAAAACAATAACGGCCGGCGATGCTTCGCGCACCGAACGGAGGAGAAAAAAATGAACATTGGCGTGATAACAGTATCTTTTACTCCGCGGCTTGCTTTGCTGGCAGTGCTGGCCATCGCCGCCGCTCCCGCCTGGGCGCAGGTCTACAAATGCAAGAGCGCCGACGGCTCGCCTGTTTTCCAGGAATCGCCCTGCGGCAGTTCCACCGGGATTTCCACCACCCCGCAGCCGCCCGCCGGTGCAGTCAGAAAAGGCGAGCAGGCAAAACCCGCGGACTCAACGAACAAAGCCATGAACGACGCGTTCCAGTCCCGCATGGACAAAAAAGACTACGACGGCGCGCTCGCTTTCGCGACCACCGACAAGCAAAAAGAACTCGCGCGCAAAAAATCTGCCGAAAAAAACACCAAGTGCGAGACGCTGGCGGCCAAGGCCAAACAGGCGCAGGCCGACTTGCAGAACAAGGGAGAAAAATGGAAATCCAAGGCCGACGCGGCGAACGCGGAATACACGAACTATTGCCGGTAAGAGACCACCGATGAGCGGCACCACCACTGCACTGGATATCAACGAAGTCTTTCGCAACGGCGGACGCTCGGTCGAATTCCTCGACGAAATCAACAAGGCGTCCGTCGTCATGCTCGACAAGACGCGCATAGTGCCCAATGCGCTCGCCCGCAAAATCGCGGCGGGCATCGTCGAGGTTATCGCGCAGCGCCAGACATCCCCGCTGCGGTCGGCCGATTACCTCGATTACGAGCCGCGGCTGATCGCTGCTGCAGGCGCCGAGGCTTCGCGCCTGCATACTGGGCGCAGCCGCCAGGACATCGCATCGACCATCGCGCGCATGAATCTGCGCGACGGGCTGCTGCAGGAAATCGACGCGCTGGTGGTCGCGCGCGAAAAACTGCTTGCGCTTGCCGCCAGGCATACCGAAACCATCATTCCCGCCTATACCCACGGTGTGCAGGCGCAGCCCACGACCTTCGCGCATTACCTGCTGGCACTCGCGGCGATGTTGGGCAGGCAGACTGAACGCCTGCTGCAGGTGTACCAACGCGTGAATCAAAATCCACTCGGCGCCGCAGCACTTGCCACTTCGAGCTTTCCGCTCGATCGCCAGCATCTCGCCGTGCTGCTGGGATTCAAAGGTTTGGTCGAAAACGCGTTCGATGCCAATCACTTGGCGCCCGTCGACAGCGCGCTGGAAGTTGCCGGCGCGCTCTCCATAGCCGCAGTCCAGTTGGGACAGTTCGCCGAAGACATCCACGCGCAGTACGCGGAACCGGTACCGTGGTTCATGCTGGCGACGGGAGCACTCACCGGCACCAGCAGCATCATGCCGCAGAAGCGCAACCCGGCAGCGCTCGAACAACTGCGCGCGCAGGCGAGCATCATGGTCGGCGACATGCACACTGTGTTTCTCGTCGCGCACAACACGCGCATCGGCATGTTCGACTACCGCATGTACGACCCGGTGCCGTGCGCGCGGCCGCTGCAGGTCTTCAAACTGTTCCAGCAGATCATCGACGGCATTGTCGTCAACAAGGAGCGCGCGCTGGCCGAAGTCAGGGCGGACTATTCGACCACGACCGAAATCGCCGACGCGCTGCTGCAGCGCGCGGAGGTGCCGTTCCGCGTCGGGCATCATTTCGCTTCGCAACTGACCGACTACGGCCGCGGCAAGGGCCTCAAGCTGCATGAAATCCCTTACGCCGAAGCGGAGCGCATCTACGCGGCGGATACTCAACAAAAGCTCCCGCTGAGCGAAACCGACTTCCGGGAAATCATCAGCGCCGAGTACATGGTGTTCGGCCGCAAAGGCATAGGCGGGCCGCAACTGGCCGAGGTCAGCCGCATGCTGGCGGGCGAGCGCGAGAAAGCCGGTGCCGATCGCGCAAGCCTGACGGACCACAAAGACCATCTCGCTCGTGCGCAAGCAGCGCTTGCCAAAGCATTTGCCGCGCTGGCGGGCGGCTGAGCCGATTTAGCTCGCGGAGGAATGATGAAACTGTTGTTTCGCGTATTCGTGCCAATACTTGTTGCCACGCTGCTGCCTTCCATCGCCATCGCCCAGGCCTATCCATCAAAACTCATCAAGGTGGTGATCCCGTGGCCCGGCGGTTCCAACGACGCCGCGGGGCGCATCGTGTTCCAGCGCGTCGCCGAATCCATCGGCCAGCCGGTGGTAATCGAAAACCGCGCGGGCGCATCGGGAACGATCGGAGCTGGGTTCGTCGCCAAAAGCGCACCCGACGGCTACACCGTGATGGTCACCTCGGCGAGCCATATCTCAAACGCACATCTTTACAAAAACCTGCCGTTCGACGCGCTCAACGATTTCATCGGCATCACGCCGCTGACGGTGCAGACCGGCATCCTGATCGTGCATCCGTCGCTGCCGGTCAAGTCGGTGAAAGACCTCATCGCGCTTGCCAAGGCGAAGCCCAACCAGATTCTGTACGGCTCGTCCGGCAGCGGCAGCTACCTGCACCTGGCGATGGCGCACTTCAACATCATGACTGCAACAAAAATGACGCACGTCCCGTACAAGGGCGGCGACGCCGCCGGCATCGGGCTTGCGGGAGGCGAGCTGCAGGCTATGGTGGCGAGCATGCCCATCGTCAGACCACATCTTGGCGGCAACCGCATCCGCGTGCTGGCGGTGACTTCGGAATCGCGTATGAAGCAGCTCGCGGACACGCCCACGCTGGCCGAAGCGGGCGTGCCCGGCTATGAATTCACTGCGTGGGTCGCGGCTTTCGTGCCGGCGGGGACGCCCCGCCCTGTCGTCGACAAACTGAGCGCCGAAATCAAAAAGGCCCT
>JAIOOZ010000338.1 GCA_021414185.1 Betaproteobacteria bacterium | reverse complement strand
GGGAATGGCATGGCGATTGCTAATACGTGTCTGATAATGGCGCAGCGCATTACTGCCAATACGAGGCGACAATGCTGGACAAGCCCAAATTGTTGGGCTAGATTGGTCGCCTCAATGCGGGATTCAGCTGATTGCATTGATAAAAATTCGCTACAAAAACCGATAATCTGGAGAAATGCATGAACCATATTTCGAAACTGGCACTGGCCCTCATCGCGTGCGCGCTGTGCGCGACGCCCGCGCTCGCGCAGGATGGCACGCTGAAGAAAATCAAGGACAACGGCTTTATCACGGTAGGCCATCGCGACGCTTCAATACCTTTCTCATATTACGACGACAAGCAGCAGCCGATCGGCTTCGCCATGGACCTGTGCGCGAAAATCGTCGACGCGGTCAAAGCCGAACTCAAAATGCCGAAACTTGAAGTCAAATACCAGTTGGTAACGTCAGCGAACCGCATACCGCTGATTGCCAACGGCACGGTAGACCTCGAGTGCGGCTCGACGACCAACAACGTCGCGCGCCAAAAAGAAGTTTCCTTCGCCATCACCCATTTTCTGACCGCGAACCGCTACGTGACCAAGAAGTCGTCGGGCATCAAGTCGATCGACGACCTCAAGGGCAAGACCATCGCGTCGACCTCGGGCACCACCAACATCAAGCAGGCGACCGACCTCAATGTCGCCAAGAACATGGGCATGAACATCATCCCCGCGAACGGACATCCGGAAGCTTTCCAGATGGTGGAGACCGGACGCGCGGTGGCTTTCGTGATGGACGATATCCTTCTGTATACGCTGGTGGCCTCGTCGCGCACGCCTGACGATTACGTGATTTCATCCGATGCGCTGTCCCTGCCTGAGCCGTACGGCATCATGATGCGCAAGGACGACCCCGCGTTCAAAAAAGTAGCCGACGGCGCGATTGCCGCGGTCTACAAGAGCGGCGAAATCAACAAGATCTACGCCAAGTGGTTCACCTCGCCGGTTCCGCCCAAAGGCATCAACTACAACGTCCCGATGTCGGCGCAATTCAAGAACCTGCTGGCAAGCCCCACGGATTCGGGCGATCCCGCCGTCTATAAGTAACGCACTACGCACTGAGCGGGGGACTGGAAAGTCCCCCGTTTTACGTTGAGCTCCTAGGGAGAGTCTGGCGTGAAGTACGATTGGCAGTGGAGCATCTATCTCCAGCCCGCCGCTGACGGTTCGGGCTCATGGCTCCAATATTTGTTCGGCGGCCTGGTCTGGACGATGGTCACCGCGCTCGCTGCGTGGGTGCTCGCCCTTTCGATCGGTTCAGTGGTCGGCACGCTGCGCACCACGCCCATGCCCTGGGTCGTGCGGCTGGGCAACGCCTACGTCGAAATTTTCCGCAATGTCCCCCTGCTGGTGCAGATGTTCCTGTGGTTCTTCGTGCTGCCCGAGTTGCTGCCCAAGCAGCTCGGAGACTGGATCAAGCAGATGCCGCCGCCATGGGGATCTTATCTGCCCGCGGTGCTGTGCCTGGGAATTTACACTTCGGTGCGCGTCGCCGAGCAGGTAAAGGCCGGCATTCAGTCGCTCCCGCGCGGACAGGGCATGGCAGGCACCGCGATCGGCCTCACGCTGCCGCAAACCTACCGCTTCGTGCTGCTGCCGATGGCATTTCGCATCGTGATGCCGCCGCTCACGTCGGAATTCCTGAATATCATCAAGAATTCGTCAGTGGCGCTGACCATAGGCCTGCTCGAACTGACCGGGCGCGCGCGCGCCATGCAGGAATTTTCCTTTAAGGTGTTCGAGGCGTTTGCCGCGGCGACGGTGATCTACCTGATCACGAACCTCATCATCGTGCTCCTCATGCGCAAGCTCGAGAACAAAATCCGCGTGCCGGGTTTCATCGCGAGCTCCAGCCAGATTACGCCGGGGCACTGAGCACATGAATGCCGGCTACGATTTCGACGTCATCCAGCGCTCGATCGGCTATCTGTTCAGGGAGGGCATGACATTTACCGTCACGCTGACCCTGCTGGCGATGGTGGGCGGCATATTTTTCGGCACCATACTCGCCATGATGCGGATGGGGCGCTTCCGCATCCTGTCGGTCGCCGCCGGAACCTACGTCAACGTGATGCGCGCCGTACCGCTGGTGCTGGTTATATTCTGGTTTTATTTCCTGGTGCCGTACATTGGCGCGTGGATCATAGGCGCATCAAGACCTGTCGCGGTCGGCGCGTTTTTATCGTGCGTCATCACCTTCACGCTGTTTGAGGCGGCTTATTACTGCGAAATCATGCGCGCCGGCATCCAGTCGATACCGCGCGGCCAGGTAGCGGCCGGCCAGGCGCTGGGGCTCAACTACTGGCAGACCATGGGCACCGTCGTGCTGCCGCAGGCATTCCGCAACATGACGCCGGTATTGCTGACGCAGACCATCATCCTGTTCCAGGACACTTCGCTGGTGTACGTGATCTCGGTCACCGATTTCCTGGGCGCGGCCGCGAAAATCGCCAATCGCGACTACCGCCTGATCGAGATGTACACGTTTGCCGCGCTCGTGTATTTCATAATCTGCTTTTCGCTCTCCCTGGTTGTGAAAAAACTGCAGGCCAAGATGGCCATCATCCGCTGAGGTTCCGCAATGTCCACTACACCCGCCATGATTGAAATCAAGAACATCAGCAAATGGTACGGCAGCTTTCAGGTGCTGACCAACTGCACCACGCAGGTATCCAAAGGCGAGGTGGTCGTGGTGTGCGGACCGTCAGGCTCCGGCAAAAGCACCCTCATCAAAACCGTCAATGGCCTCGAGCCCTTCCAGAAAGGCGACATCATCGTGGATGGCGTGTCGGTCGCGGCGAAAGACACCAACCTGTCGAAACTGCGCTCGCGCATCGGCATGGTGTTCCAGAACTTCGAACTGTTCCCCCACCTGTCGATCACCGAAAACCTGACGCTGGGCCAGATCAAGGTACTGGGGCGGCCCAAGGACGAGGCTGTTGAGCGCGGCCTTAAACTGCTGGACCGCGTCGGGCTCATTGAACAAAAGGACAAGTACCCCGGGCAACTCTCGGGCGGCCAGCAGCAACGCGTCGCCATCGCGCGCGCGCTGTCGATGGACCCCATCGCCATGCTGTTCGACGAACCGACCTCGGCGCTAGACCCGGAGATGATCAACGAAGTGCTCGACGTGATGGTCGAACTCGCCAAGGAAGGCCGCCAAGGAAGGCATGACCATGATGGTGGTCACGCACGAAATGGGGTTCGCGAACAAGGTCGCGCACCGCGTGATCTTCATGGACAAGGGCGAAATCGTCGAAGACGCGCAGAAGGACGATTTCTTCGGCAAACCGCGTTCCGAGCGCGCGGTGCAGTTTCTTTCAAAAATATTACATCACTGATGCGAGTAATGAGCGATGGGTAATGGGTTAACAGCTTTCGCCATTTACTATTTCCAATTGCCCATTCACAATACACTCTTCACCCATTGCCCATCACCCATCGCTCATCGCGCCTTAATTTACAGAGTCTCATGCCAAAAAAGCACCGCGTAATTCCCATCGTCAAGCAGGCCGCCGCTCATGCCAAAAAAGCACCGCGTAATTCCCATCGTCAAGCAGGCCGCCGCCGCCAAACCCCGTGTCCACTATGATTGCCTGAAATGCCCCGGCTATTGCTGCAGCTATGACATCATCGAGGTCGGCAAGCGCGACATCGCGCGCCTGGCAAAACACTTCGAAGTGAGCTACCAGCAGGCGGAAGACCGTTTCACCAAGTACGACCGCGACGAAAAAGTGCGTAGCCTGCGCCACCAGAAAGACAAGTTATTCGGCAAGATCTGCACGTTCTTCGACACCAAGAAGCGGCAATGCACGATATACGAAGCGCGGCCCAAGCTGTGCCGCGACTATCCCGCCGAACCGCGCTGCGGCTACTACGACTTCCTGAAGTTCGAGCGCGACCACCAGCAGGACGAAACCTGGGTGGCCCTCACCGACCGCTAGAAGTTTCGCGTCAGGCGGCGCACACGTGGTTCATCAAGCGCCGGATAAACTGCTCGCATTTCTCCACCTGCTCGATCGCCACGTATTCGTTCGGCTTGTGCGCCTGCTCGATGGAACCGGGCCCGCACACTACAGTCGGAATGCCGGCGCGCTGGAATTGCGAGCCTTCCGTGCCGTATGAAACCTTTCCGATGTCGCTGTTGCCCGACAACTCCTGCGCGAGCCCGACCACTTCCATTTCGGGCCCGTTATCCAGCGCAGGCAGTACCGAAAGCGGCACAATCTCGAAGCCCGCCCCGGCATGCACCGCGCGCATCTCCGGGACGAGGCGCGTGTCGATGTAATTCCTGAATTCCGCGAACAGCGCGTCCGGGTCGTCGCCGGGCAGATGGCGGAATTCGAAATCGAAAGTGCATTCGTGCGGCACGATGTTGAGCGCAGTGCCGCCGCGCATCACGCCCGTGTGTACCGTTGTATGCGCAACGTCGAAGCCGCGGTCGTACGGGCCCTGGTCACGATGCCGTCGCGCCATCGACTTGAGAAAAGCCACCGCCTCCGCCGCCGCTTCCACGGCGTTGACCCCCGCCGGTGCGTAGGCGGAATGGCAGGCGAATCCGCGCACGTTGCAGCGAAAACCTTTCTTTCCCTTGTGCGCAATGACCGGCCGCATCAGCGTCGGCTCGCCCACTATGCAGGATTGCGGCTTGATCCCCGCCTGCGCCAGATCGGCAATC